>CAZWRD010000156.1:0-6561 GCA_964636105.1 uncultured Bacteroides sp. | reverse complement strand
TCAGGCAATAAATCCGAAAAATCCGAATACTTAAACCAATCTCAATTTTAATGAAGGAGATTGGTCTAAAAAGTTAGAAACTAACAGGTTTCAAAACCCTGTTAGTTTTGTATTCAGGCATACACCTTTTTAGATTGGACTCATTAATAAAGTTCGTACTCTTGAAAAATTATCTCAAAACAGTTACACTCCCCTTTATTTCCTTTTCGATATTCTGAGCTGATGATCTATTTTCGTTATATCTGATAACCCAGAAATAAACGCCTGTTGGAACTTCGTTTCCATGAAATTTGCCGTCCCAACCTCCGTTTATATCGCTGGTTTCAAAAATCATTTCGCCCCAACGATTGTAAATAAACATGGTAAGTTTCTGAATTTCGGTTGTTACTGGCTTAAATATTTCATTTGTTCCATCGCCATTAGGTGTAAAAACATTGGGAACCCATATTTCCGAACATTTCTTCATTTCAATAGTGTCAGAAGCTATACATCCGTTATTATCAACCCTTAACCAATAAACGCCCGGTTCTGTTAATGTTACTGTATTTGAACTATTGCCATTGCTCCACAAATATGTTCCCGTTAAATTATTGGCTGTCAGATTTACTTCGTCTCCTACACATAAATATCTGTCCTCACCCAAATCAATGCTTTGCTTTGAGATAACTGCAATGTTAATTCCTGCTGTATCATGGCAATTGCTGGCTGTTCCGGTAACAAAATAATAAGAGGAACTCAACGGACTTATATTTATGAAAGCGGCTGTTGATGTATTGCTCCAAAGATAAGTGGTGGAAGGAATATTGCTGTTTGCTGTTAGTTTAACCGTTTCTCCTTCACATATCGGATTTTTATCGGCAGTAACGTTCAGAACTGGCAATGGTTTTATTGTAACATTTACAAAAGCTGTATCTTTACATAAGTTTAAACTCCCCACTACAAAATAATTTGTATTCGCATTCGGTGAAACATTTATAGTAGTATTTGTTGAATTATTATTCCAAAGAAAAGAGGTATTTGCCAGATTACTTGAAGCCGTTAAAGTAACAGCTTCACCTTTACATACAGAAGGATTAACCGGACTTATTGTAACAACAGGAACAGGATTAACCGTAACTGTTGCTGTTGAGGTATCTTTACAAGCATTTTTTGTGCCAATAACTGTGTAATTTGCAGTAGCAGGAGGCGATATTGTAATTGAACTGCTGTTATTGCCATTATTCCAGTTAAAAGTAGTTCCTACAATATTACTTGTTGCAACTAAAGTAACAGAATCTCCTTTACAAATTGCAGGATTTGCAGGATTAACCTGAATAACTGGTGCAGGATTTACACTAACTACTATGGTATCATAGCCACTACATCCAGCTGCATTTGTTCCCTTAAGCCAATATGTTCCCTGAGCATTTACAGCAATGTTTTGTGTTGTTGAGCCTGTTGACCACAAGTAAGAAGTAAATATTTGAGTGGCTTGTAAATTTATACTTTGCCCCTGACAGATGGAAGTATCATTACCCAGCGTAACTGCTACCGGATTGGGTGCTGTTAATGTTTTGGATACAGATTTGGTACAACCTTTTGCATCCGTTACCGTTACCGTATAATTTCCTGCTGTCCGGTTGCTGATATTAGCTGTAGTTATAACCGGAGTGGTATTCCACGAATAGGTAAAGCTGGGATACAATCCCGTTGTGGTGGTATTTACTGACCCATTATTCCCTCCATAGCAAGTCGGATTTGTAAACGAAGAAACTACAATGTTCAGACTATCATACTTAACAATAGCTGTATCTTTTATTACACAACCATTAGGCTGCTTCACATGCAACCAGAAAGTTCCGGGTAAACTTACATTTAATGAAGCAGTAGTTGCTCCGGTTGACCACAAATGATTTGTATAACCCGCACCCGGATTAAAGATTACACTTTGCCCCATACAAAGTATAGTATCTCTGAGTATATTGCTTTGTACAGGCAGAAATGTCAGATTAATGGTATCTGATACTGTACAACCCTGATTACTTATTGCTTTTACCCAATATGTTCCGGTGTTTTGTACGATAATTTGCGAAGTAGTTGCTCCTGTTGACCACAAATATGAGGTGTAGCCACTACCAACTGCTAAGGTTTTGCTTTGTCCCTGACAAATGGTGGTATCGTTGCCCAGATTAATCTGTGTTGGATTAACAACTGTTATTCTAACAGAATCGCTACAGGTTTTTAATTCTGAGAAATAAATATCATCAAGTGCAAAATCATTCCCATAGGAATTTGTGTTTTGATTTACAATTGTAATAATAGCAATTGTATCATTCACTGAATTCCATTGCGAATAGAAATTACCCCAAAGACATTGTGTCGAAGGACATGAAAAAACTGGGCCTATAAGATTACCATTAATTTTAAATTGTAATTGAGCTAAAATTGATATAGAGCTTGATATGTTTTGAACCCATGAAGAAAATGTATAATTTGTATTAGGTTTTACATTTATAGTCTGTTGCCAAACTTCAATATTTGGAGTAGTTGCTCCATCAACAATCATCATTTTTCCTGATCCTGTTGTATGATCCGTACAAGAATCAAATCCGTAATAATTTTGAGGGTTATTTCCAATACAATATAAACTCTGAGCACCGAAACTACAATTATAAACTAAATCACTAGTAAAACCTACATTCCCCAATTCAAAATCACCGTTATAAACAAGATTTGGACCCTGACTCTGAGCATTTACATAATAAGTTGTATTTTGCATAGGATGAGCAAAAGGGTTGGAAATATTCGGATTGCTTAAACCTGTTGTAGGTGTCCAGTTATAAATTAATCCGCCACTTGCCTGCAGTTGAACGCTATCTCCTTTGCAAATTGTATCATTTGCACCAGCATCAATATTGATAACATAAACCGTTGAAGTATCCGAACAGCTTTTGGTACCATTGCTAACATTTACAATGTAATTAGTTGTGAGTGGTGGTGTAACTGTTATAGATTGGGTTGTGTCATTTGTTGACCAGAGGAAAGAAGATGCAGTAGTATTTGACGCTCCTAAGTTATATAATTGTTGGATTTCAATTGTAGAAAGTACTCGATTATATATTGAAATGTCGTCAAGCTTTCCGGCAAAACATTCATTTAAATTTACTGTTGGATTAATTGAACCAAAAACGATATCGCATAAATAATTAATAACTGCAGTTGAAGTATTAAAATTTACTTCTAAAGCACCATTTAGGTAATATTTGTAATTGTTTCCATTTTTAACAAAGGTATAATAATACCATACATTATTTGTAAAACCAGAATAATTCCCTAACACAGTACTGAAATTTATATTCCAACTATTTACTCCTGGATTTGAATTTAAAAAAAATGAAAGTATATTATTTGAAAAATAATTTAACTGTAAATCAATACCACAGTGCGGAATAGTATTGAAAAAACATTGCATGTTTTTATTAATATTATTACTACAAATCCATCCTGAAATTGTATAACTCTGCCATCCAACATCAAAAAAAGGTGCTGTTGTTTTAATATAATTATTTACACCATTAAAATTATAAGCACTATTCGCATTCCCAAATCTATCCGTTGTTAATGTTGCTCCATTTACTGTTCCGTTATTTGCATTTCCGCTTTCGTCATTTGCATTTCCGCAGAAAGGATAAAAAGCCACCAAACCTTGTTGCAGATTAGCAGGTAATTGAGATTTATTACAAGCATTTTGTGAGCTGGTATTTGCTGTTAAAACCACAGTTTCCCCTTTGCAAATAGTGGTATCCTGCCCGTTATTTATCTGAGGATTTAAAACATTTACAGTTATCGTATCCATACAGCTTATATTTCCATTGGTAACGCTTAATGTATAAGTTGTTGTTTGGTTGGGAGTAACTGTAATGGATTGTGTTGTATCATTGGTTGACCAAAGATAAGTTGATGCAGTTGAATTTGAAGCTCCTAAGTTATATAATTGTTGGATTTCAGTAGCTGTTAAAGCTCTGCTGAAAACAGCAATTTCATCAATATTCCCATGAAAAGGTTCATCGTTGATAAATTTTGTCCCAATATTTACTGTTGAATTTGAATTGGCAGTTGCATTTAAAATTGAACTTAAATCAAGATAATTTCCGATAATAGTCCCACCACTTGATGGAAACTTTGTAATACTTTGTATTATTCCATCGACATAGACCATTAACTTATTATTTGTTTTGTCAACAACACAGATTGCATTATGCCAGTTAATATCATCAAAACTATTCACGGTATTAACTAATGAGGAATTTGAAGGAACACTTTCGGCAACACCAAATGAAAATTTTGAATTTGACCAATTTAAACCATATAAAAATCCAGAAGACCAATTAGAGTGCCCATGGCTTAAAATACGTTGTGGCGATGATGAATAAGAAGTCTTAAACCAAGAAGATATTGAAAAACTATTAATACCAAAATTAAATGCTTGATAATTCGTTATATTAATATAATCTGTTGTGCCATTAAAACTATAAGCTCTATTCGCATTCCCAAATCTATCAGTTGTTAATGTTGCTCCATTTACAGTTCCGTTATTTGCATTTTCGCTTTCATCATTGGCATTTCCGCAGAAAGGATAAAAAGCTACTAAACCTTGTTGCAGATTAGCTGGTAATTGCGATTTATTACAAGCATTTTGTGAGCTGGTATTTGCTGTTAAAACCACAGTTTCCCCTTTACAAATGTTGGTATCTTGCCCGTTATTTATCTGAGGATTTAAAACATTTACCGTTAAAGTATCCATACAACTAATATTTCCATTGGTAACAGTTAAAGTATAGGTTGTGGTCTGATTTGGAGTAACCGTAATTGATTGGGTTGTATCATTGGTTGACCATAGATAAGTTGATGCTCCTAAGTTATATATTTGACTAATTTCTGATATAGATAATGCACGGTTATAAATTAATATATCATCTATTTTACCATTAAAAAACTGATTGCCAATTTCACTAAGTCTTAGCGTTCTGTCTGGAAAAGTCTGAATTGGAGTAACTATTGTACGCTGATTTAATAAAATACCATTAACATAAAGATATTCGGTTACATTATTATAAACAATTGTTACATTAGTCCAATTAAGTGTAGAACTTGAAGTTTGACCTGCCCAATTTGTGTACCATGATCCATTTGTATAATCATATAAATCCCATATTGATAAATTTGGATTATATGCAAAATTCCATATATGATTAAGAGATTGAGGTCCACCTAAACCACCAAATGATTGAATATTTACAGGCGTTAACCCGTTAATTTTTATCCAACATGAATATGAAAAATATTGATTTAATATTGGAAGTGTATCTGCAGTTAAAGTATTATTAACCCCATTAAAACTATAAGCACTATTCGCATTACCAAATCTATCAGTTGTTAATGTTGCTCCATTTACAGTTCCATTATTCCCGTTACCACTTTCATCGTTGGCATTTCCACAGAAGGGATAAAATGCTACCAAACCTTGTTGCAGATTAGCTGGTAATTGAGATTTATTACAAGCATTTTGTGAGCTGGTATTTGCTGTTAAAACCACAGTTTCCCCTTTGCAAATAGTGGTATCCTGCCCGTTATTAATTTGTGGATTTAAAACATAAACTGTAGCACTATCAGCAAATGTTGTGCTTCCGTTTGTTATAGTTACTGTATAATTAGTAGTTTGATTGGGAGTAACTGTAATAGAAGCTGTTGTCGCTCCAGTTGACCATAAATATTGAGGTACCGCATTTGCATTTAAAAGTTTAACTTTAACATTGTCTATTGACCAACTTTCATCACAAATTCCCTGATCAGGTTTGCCATCAAAACTAATTTGTAAACTACTACTGTTATTTGTTATCTTTCGATTTATTTTATAAAGAGACGTTCCGCTATACAAACATCTTGAAGGAAGGTTTACTGCATAAGCTCCGGTTTGGATTGGATTATTAAAAAGATAATTTTGAGGATATGATTGAGTGTAAGTTCCTGGATTGTTTGAAAATGTTGTTTTTATAAGGGTGTCATTATTTACATATAAACTCCAAAAATCAGGACCATTTGGTGGATTCCCATCCCAGCTATCATGAATATATAAATCAAAGCTAACTTCTACACTATCGTGTGTGGGTAAATTACTTAAATTCAAATTTATGTTTTGATTACCAAATGCTCCCAATTCTTTTGTATTATTATAAGTTATTCTATTGGTATCACTCCATTCACTTCCAATTGTATTTTCAAAATCCTGAAAATATTCCCATGTATTACTTGAAGTTGAATTTGCCATTAATGTAACAGTTTCTCCTTTGCAGATTGTTGTATCGTTCATTGGACTTGAAGTAGTGGAAGTTGTAAAATTAATATGTATAGTATCCGAACTAAAACACCCCCCACTATTGGTTACTTTTACCCAATATGTTCCGCTTGTGCTTACGTTTATAGTTTGGTTGGTATCGTTGTTACTCCATAAATACGTTGAGCCGGCATTTCCGGCATTAAGTGTTAAAGTACTTCCTTGGGTTAGGGTGGTGTCGTTGCCTA
>CAZWRD010000155.1:0-6644 GCA_964636105.1 uncultured Bacteroides sp. | reverse complement strand
ATATTATCACCACTGCATGTATTTGATGATGATAATGAAATTCCTGTTGGATTAGCAGGTGGCGGATATGCCAATACTAAATTAGCAATTGATGAAGGAGAATCAACACAACCTCCTTGTGCATTAGCTGTACAAAACATAGAATTTCTATTCCATTGCCAATTAAAAGTACCTGCTGAATTGCCATTACTAACATTATTAATAATAATCACCACATTAGAACCTGCTGGTGCATCATTAATATCAAGTAATTTAATACCCATCCCCGTATTTGAATGCCCAAAGTTACTTGGATCAATTGATTTAGCAACTCCATTAATCTTTACAGTTACATCTGATGTTGTAACATTTGTACAATTAAACGGATAAGAAGTTTCCATATAACTCATTAATGCTCTTAGAATAAATTGAGGAGACCCTGTTTCAATCGTAAAATTAAAAGTATAAGTTACACCTGTTGCTCCAGGCACATTACTAGTTGAGCTCCAACTGAAATTTGTCATTGTGCCTCCAAAAGAATTATTGAACGAAGCAATAATTATAATAAATAATACTACATAATTAAAGAAGTGTTTTTTAATTGTTTCCATTTTATTTTGCTTTTTAATATTAATCAATAAACATCTATATCGTAATTTTTAATGCAAACTGTATTATAAAGTTTTTATAATCATATCGTATTATACATAAACAGAATATACAAATTTACTCAATAATTCATCTAAATCAAATATTTCGTGCCATTAAATATTATTAATTGGTACTCAAAAAAACCTAAGAGCGTATCTTACTGATAATATCTTCATTCTTATCAAAATCATTTGACTTTGATAAAAAACAGTTAACTCCCGAATCAAAGGCCGCTTTTTTTATTTTGATCCAATACAAAAAAATTAATCTGATAAATCTCTGATTTTCATTTGTCCTTCTTCCTTCTTTTAAAACATTTATCTTTGGCATTTTAATATCCACAATTGCAAGTTCAGGCTTCTTTTCGTTGATTGTATTGAATGCATCTTTTCTGTTTATAGCAAAACCTAGAATATCAACAAAATTGATTCCTATATGCATTTTAAGAAACCGCAGTAAAATTACATCTGTATTATATTGTAAAACAATATTCATATCGAAGATTTTTTTTTGTAAAGATAATATAATAAATAAAAAAATTTTGTAGGGTTTCCCTTAAATTTTTGTAGGATTTTTCCTACAAAAAAAGCCTGACTTTTTTACAGTCAAGCTTTTTTGTTTAAACCTAAAATCGCAAGTATTTTTATAAATCTTTTATTAATAGAACGTTGCAGGGCTTTATCTTCATTTAATTATTTTATAAATATTCGTGTAATTTATCCTGTAAGGAACGATTTAGGATTAGCGTAATTACCGGACAATAAAAATTTATTTGTGGATTTAAGGTTTTTATTTAAATCAAACATTCAATTTCGTTGCTAATAAGTTTTTTGTAATTTTGCTTCTTTATACTTCATTATGCGCAAACTATTAAACAGCGAATTAAATCGTCTATCTACCACCGACTTTAAAGAAGCCGACAAATTACCGGTAATAATTGTTTTAGACAATATCAGAAGCCAACATAATATAGGCTCTGTTTTCAGAACTTCGGATGCTTTTCTGATGCAGGCAATTTATTTGTGCGGAATTACAGCCACTCCCCCACATCGCGAAATTCATAAAACGGCTTTGGGTGCTACCGATACCGTTGCTTGGAAATATTTTGAAACTACCCGCATGGCTGTTGAAGCCCTTAAATCGGAAGGCTATAAAATAATTGCCATTGAGCAGGCTGAAGAAAGTATTAATCTGGAAGATTTCAGCGTTGACAAAAACGAAAAAACAGCACTGATATTCGGAAACGAAGTAGATGGTGTAAGCGAAGAAATAATGCAATTGGCTGATGCTTGTATTGAAATACCTCAATACGGCACCAAACATTCGCTTAATATTTCGGTAAGTGCCGGAATTGTTATCTGGGAAATAAGCAGAAAATATGACTTAACTGTATAAAACAGAAAACTACATTTATCTGTACTTTCCTATTTTATCTTCAATATCAACCTCTTTTATAGCAGAAGTTTCTATTTTTATATATGTAAGCATAGAGACTGTTCCTTCGTTGTAACATACTTCATGTATGGTTTCAATAAGTTTCATAATTGCCTTAAATTCACCTTCTACTACAGTTTCGAAAGGGCAAACCTGATATTTGAATCCTGATTTTTTAATTATTTCAATAGCTTTATCAACAATAGCATATGAAATTTCTCCACCTTTCTGAGGCAGCACCTGTATAGCCACATTTACGATTTGATTCATCTGTTTTTTTAGGCAAAATTAGCAATTTGCAAAAACATTATAAAGTGATTAGTGTTAATTTTGCATATTATCATGAGAAAGATATTCAGACAAATCGCAGCCATTCTGGTATTATTTATTTTTGCATTTCCTTTTGTGCAAAAAGAAATTCATACTTTTGAGCATGCTCATGATTTTGAATGTACCACAAAAACCGAACGACATTATCACGAAGAAGATCATCATTGCTATATTTGTGATTATAAAATATTACTTGCCAGCCCCAGCGAAGAATTCAATCAAAGTGTCGATTTTGTAATAATTAATTCTGATGTAATTTCTTTTTACAAATCTGCATTTATTGCAAATCATTCCTTCTCCTTTTCATTGAGAGCACCTCCTTTTGTTTCTTAAGTTTTTATTTTTTCTTGGTTTTTTAACCGGTTTTTCAACTTACGCTATTGGCTTTTGGGTAATTCTGATAAGCATTATCTGCTTATGTATGATAAGGTAATGGCTTATTTTACAAAACCCAAACATTTGCCATAGGCATTAAAAACAATCATTTATTATATTAAGTAAACAAAAATGAATAGAATATTTTTATTATTGCTATTTATAGTGATTTCTATAAATGGCATTTCTCAAAACAGTTTGAATGGCAGAATAATTGACATATCAAACAATAAAACAATATCGGGTGCAAATATTTATATGCCCGACCTTAAAACAGGAAATACATCAGACATGAACGGAAATTTCATCATAAATAATTTGCCAAAAGGGAAATTTCTGATTGAAATTAAGTATCTGGGTTATGCAAGCCGTATTGAGAAAATTGAAATAAACGGCAAAGTTAATCAGGATTTTTACATTGCAGAAACTTCAGCCGAACTGGATGAAGTTGTTATTACCGGACTATCGGGCAGTGTTGAAAAATCCACAAATCCGGTTCCAACACATACGATTGGCAATTCCGAACTTTTTAAAATGCAATCAACAAATATAATTGATGCGATATCGAAACAACCGGGAATTTCGCAAATCACCACCGGTGCTGCTATTTCAAAACCAGTAATCAGAGGTTTGGGTTACAACCGTATGATTAGCCTCCACAACAATATTAGGCAGGAAGGACAACAATGGGGCGACGAACACGGTATCGAAATTGATGAAAACGCTATAGATCGTATTGAAATTATTAAAGGTCCAGGCAGTCTGGCTTTTGGGTCTGATGCGATGGCTGGTGTTATCAATTTTTTAGCTCCCCGTCCCATAGCCGAAGGAAAAATTGAAGGTTTGCTAACTACAAATTATCGGAGTAATAATGGTTTGATGGGTTTTTCATTTGCTAATTCGGGAAACATAAAGGGTTATAGCTGGCAGGCTCAGTTAAGTGGCAAAAGAGCAGGTAATTATTCTAACAAATATGATGGTAATGTTTACAATTCGGGATATAACGAACTAAATGCAAGTTTATATACAGGTATAAACCGTAAATGGGGTTATGCGCATTTGCATTTTAATGTATTTGAACAAAATCTGGGTTTAATTGAAGGAGAAAGAGATTCTTCGGGTAATTTTATAAAATCGGTTCAGATAAACGACAGCACTATTGAAGAACAATTGTTTGATAACAAGCAAACCTATCAGCTTGATGTACCCAAACAAAATATCGGACATTATGGCATTTCGTCATGTAATAATTTTGTACTGGGCAAATCGGTTTTAAATATTACCTTAGGCTGGCAACAAAACAAACGTAAAGAAATAGCTTATATTGAAAGCGATTCGAAATTGGCAGAAGGTGCCGGATTACACTTCTTATTAAACACTTACAATGCAGATATAAAATATTTTGTACCCGAATGGAAAGCATGGGAAAGCACTTTGGGTTTCAACGGTCTTATACAGAACAACAAAAACAAAGGTGTTGAATTTCTGATACCCGAATATAATATGTATGATGCTGGTATCTATCTGGTAAGCAAAAAGAATTTTGATAAATTATTTATTTCGGGCGGATTGCGTTATAGCTACAGATTAATAAAATCGGACGAACTGATATTGGATGAAAACGGAAAAGTTGTAAATCAGCAGAATTCAAATACAGAAATTAAGTTTAAGGCATTTGAAAGCAATTATAGTTCGATAAGCGGAAGCATTGGCAGTAGCTATAAAATTAATAAAAGTCTGATAATAAAACTAAACTTATCAAGCGGTTACAGATCGCCCAATATTGCCGAACTGGCTTCAAACGGGGTTCACGAAGGTACTTTCAGATACGAAACAGGAAATCAGGATTTAAAATCGGAAACCAGTCTGCAAATTGATGGTGGTTTAGAATTTTCAACAAAATACGTAAATCTGGAACTCAGTATTTTCAGTAATTATATTGATAATTTTATTTATTCCAGAAAATTAAATGCTATGGCCGGTGGCGACAGTATAATTAATGCAGAAGGTAATAACTTTGCAGCATTCAGATTTGAACAGGGAAATGCCCGCTTAAATGGCTTTGAAATCAATCTTGATTTTCATCCCCATCCTATAGATTGGCTGCATTTCGAAAATTCGTTTTCATATGTAAACGGAATACTTCTAAACCAGACTGACAGTTTAAAATACCTGCCATTAATGCCTCAACCCCGATGGGTTAGCGAAATAAGAGCGCAATACAAATCTTTATTTCATGTGCTGTATAATCCTTATCTAAAAATAGAAATTGAGCATAATTTCAGGCAAAATCACTATCTGAAAGCTTATCAAACCGAAACTGCAACTGATTCATATACTTTGCTAAATTTGGGTATAGGCAGCGATTTCTGCAATAAAAAAGGCAATAAAATTTTAGCTGTAAGCATAAATCTGAACAATTTGCTTGATGTTGCCTATCAAAATCATTTGAGCAGATTAAAATATGCACCCGAGAATTTATCAAGCGGCAGAACAGGCATTTATAATATGGGTAGAAATTTGGGAATAAAAATTCAGATTCCGTTTAGTTTTTCAAATAATAGCAGAATTAACTAAGGCTTCGCTCAGTGCATCGCTGAATAACTGAATAATTCATCTTTAAAAATTACGCACAAATATAACCTAAGCTATAGCTTGGCGACAAAGTGAAAATCAGCTTTAATTTTTTTCATCGGCATTTTGCACAAAATAAGTGCGGTGATTATGCTTTTTTGTGCGGCTTTGCACAAAATAAGTCTGGCTTCGTACAAAATAAGTACCAAACCGAACAAAATAAGTACCAAGCCAAACATAATAAGTGCGACCACAGACAAAATAAGTAGCAAGCCGGAGAAAATAAGTGTGGCGTGGTACAAAATAAGTGCGGCTTTGTACTTAAGAATTACAAAGAGTTACAAAATAAGTGCGGCTTAGTACTTCTGAGGAGCTATTTGCTCTTCAGAAGTACATAAAATTTAGCGAAAATATGTATAAACGGGAAATATTTACATTTAATTAGCAATTATAGCAAAACTTAAAAAACAATGAAAGCGAGGTAGCATATAACTTAATTTTTTGTAATTTTAGCCAATAAAATAAATAAACAAAATTTTAAGCAATTTAATAAAATCAAAAATGAATAAAGCACTTATTATTATAGCTTTACTCTTAATTCAACTTCAAGATTCTACTGTTAGGTGTTCCCCATTTTTATTGGATGATTCAACCAAAACAGAAGTAAGAAATTCAAAAATTGCTGCTGTATTCGGCACTGGGATTGTTGGTGGTGTTCGTTTTGGAGGTATATATTATTTTAATAATAAGGTATCATTAGAATTGGCATACAGCATGTTCGGATGGGAATTTTTATTTGGAGAACGAATAAAACAGTTTTCAACCATTATTAATTATACACCATATAATTCAAAGTACTTTTTTGCAAGTTTATATATGAGTTTCAGAAAAGTAGAAAGCACCAGACCTTATGAATTAGCAATTATTCCGTGTTTTGGATTTAGTAGCAGATTAAATAGAAAAGGACTGGGCACTTATATCCGTTTTGGGTATGGATTTTTAATATATAATATTCATTTTGATTATTTTTCTTCTGATTACATTAATTATATGAGTATGCCTAACATAGATTTAGGTATTTATTATAATTTTTAATTTACAAACTTCAAATTTATATATGAAAAGAATATTTTTAATAATATTACTGATTATTGTAAGTAGTTTAATAGCTCAGCCTATAAAGTTTAATCGGATGCATAGTTATAATTCATCTTATACAGTTCCTGCTTTAAATGCTGCTTTATCTATTGAAAAACAGTATATTTGCAATCAAAAATTACAACTGTTTGAAAACATAAAAA
>CAZWRD010000154.1:0-6927 GCA_964636105.1 uncultured Bacteroides sp. | reverse complement strand
GGCTCTGATGGATGGTTAACGATTCATCCCGATGATCTGGAACGTATTCAAACAGAGTTTTATAATCTTCTGCAAACAGATAATTATTCAAAAACAGTTGAATACAGATACAAATGCAAGGATGGAAGTTATAAACCGATAGAGCTTACAGCAACCAATCTGATAAATAATCCGATTATCAATGGCGTATTGCTTAATTACCATGATTTAACAGAACGTAAACTTGCTGAGAATGCATTAAGGGAAAGCGAAAACAGGTTTTCTTTATTTATGGATTATTTGCCAACCATCGTATTTCTTAAAGATCATGAAGGTAAAACATTGTTTGTGAATAAATTCATGGATGAAGCATTTGGTGCTTCGGCATGGGTAGGGAAAACCATGCTAGAAGTTTTCCCTAATGAATTGGGTGAAAAGTTGGTAGCCGATGATAAAATTTCCATGAAACTGGGGTATCAGAAAATTGAAGAAAGCCTGATGCAGCTCGACGGTAAATTACATATTTACGAAACCCAGAAATTTGTTATAAACCGTCAGGGTCAACCTCCTATGCTTGGAGGTGTTGCGTTAGATATTACCGAACGCAAACAAGCTGAAAGCATTATAGAACAAACCCGTAAAAATTACGAAACTTTTTTCAATACGATAGATGATTTCCTTTTTGTGCTCGATGAGCAAGGCAATATCATTCATACCAACAATACAGTTAATAACCGTCTTGAGTATAGCAATGAAGAACTGATGGGCAAATCGGTATTAATGGTTCATCCTGAAGAACGACGCGAAGAAGCTGGTAGAATTGTTGGCGAAATGCTGGCAGGTGTAACTGAATTTTGTCCGGTTCCTCTGATTACAAAATCTGGTAATTATCTTCCGGTTGAAACAAGAGTAAAAACTGGTTTCTGGAATGGAAACGCAGTAATTTTTGGGGTAACCAAGGATGTATCAAAAATTCAATTATCTGAACAAAAGTTTTCCAAAGCATTTCAATCAAATTCAGCTCTTATGGCTATTTCAAATTTTGAAACGGGTGTTTTTATTGATATAAATGATTCATTTTCAAAAACTTTAGGTTACGCACGTGAAGAGTTAATTGGTAAAACGTCTGAAGAACTTAAGCTTTTTACTAATCCAGAAATCAGAAGCTCAATAATTGACTTAATTAATAAAAAAATACCTGTTAGAGAAATTGAACTAGAAGTAATAAAGAAAGATGGTTCCTTAATTTTTGGATTATTTTCGTCCGATATTTTTTATATTGGGAAAGATTTGTGTTTACTAACAGTAATACATGATATTACAGAACGTAAAGCTATTGAAAAAGCGCTGAAAGAAAGTGAAGCTCGTTGGAATTTTGCACTTGAAGGCTCTGGCGATGGCGTTTGGGATTGGGATGCACAAACCGGTAAATTATATTTATCACCACAATGGAAAAAATTATTAGGTTATAATGAAAATGATACAGAATTAGCTAATCCAGTTTTTGAGACATGGAGAAGTAAGATTCATCCCAAAGATATTGAAAAATGTTTGGTATATTTGAATAAGCATTTGAAAGGGAATACCTCAATTTATATGCATGAATACCGTATTATGCGTAAAGATGGTTCATATATCTGGGTGCTGGATAGAGGCAAAAGTATTGAAAGAGACAAAAAAGGCAAACCTATAAGAGTTATTGGAACCCTAACTGATATTACAGAAAGAAAAAGATTTGAACAAACCTTGAAACAAAGCATTGAACGTGAAAAAGAGCTAAATGACTTAAAATCAAGATTTGTTTCTATGGCTTCTCACGAATTCAGAACTCCTTTGGCTTCTATTTTGATGTATAGCGATATTTTAATGGCATATTGGGGAAAAATGGATTCAAATCAAATTACTAATAATCTGAAAACCATTAAAGAACAAGTAACTCATCTGACAAGTGTTGTTGCTGATGTTATGCAGATTTCTAAAATACAGGAAGGAAGAGTAAATTTCAACCCACAAAAAGTTGATGTTATTTCGTTATGTAATAGTACGTTGTTGACTTTTAATTCTGATATTCAACTGAAGAACAAAATTGAGCTTATCTGTGATTTTAAAGAAGTTTTTATAAAAATAGATGTCAGACTTGTTCAACAGATTTTGAATAATTTGATATCAAATGCTATAAAATATAATAAGAAAAATCCGGTGATTAAAGTTTCCGTTTCGGTTAATGAAAATGCATTATTAATTAGTGTTAAGGATAATGGTTTAGGAGTTCCTGAGGAAGAGCAAAAACATTTGTTTGAAGCATTTTACAGGGCAAAAAATGTAAGTAATATTCAGGGAAATGGATTGGGTTTGAATATTGTAAAAGAATCTATGAAATTGCATGGTGGTAATGTTTTTGTCGAAAGTGAATTGAATAAAGGTAGTGTTTTTACTATCAGTTTTCCAATAAAAATAGTTGTAAGTTATCAATAATATTAAAATTAAAGTAAAAAATGAATTTAATCATGGAATCAAAAAAAATACTTATAATAGAAGATGAGTTAAATTTAAGGAAAGGGATAGCAAATATTCTTGATTTTGAAGGTTATCAGGTAATTGATGCAGAAAATGGGAGAGAAGGCTTGCAAAAAGCACTAGAATATATTCCCGACTTGATTTTATGCGATATAATGATGCCCGAAATGGATGGGCATCAGGTTTTGCAGGAGCTAAGTAAAAATGAGAGGACAAAACTAATTCCTTTTATTTTTCTCACTGCAATGGCTGATAAGCACGATATAAGGGTAGGAATGGAATCGGGTGCTGATGACTATATATTAAAGCCATTTACCAGAGATGATTTGTTGAATGCAGTAAAAAAGAGACTTGATAAAAAGCAGGAAATTGAAAAAGTGCATAAATCAGATATGGATGATTTGAGAAAAAGAATTTTAACTCATATCCCTCATGAATTATTAACTCCATTAAATGGAATTATTGGATTTAGCGAATTTTTGGTTGATAATGCCGAAGAAATGGAAATAGCTGAAATTACAGATATAGCTAAAAATATAAATTTAAGTGGTGAACGATTATTGGAGTTAATAAATCATTATTTAATGTATATTCAAATAACGTCGAAACATAAATCTGATTTTATCAAAAACCGCATTGATGATGTTAATAATTTAATTTTGGAAGCGGCAACCAATATTTCAATCAAAAATAACAGACCTGATGATTTAAAATTAAATTTTTCTGATTCATATTGCTTTTTTGGGGTTCATGAGTTTCGTATTATAATAAACGAATTAATTGATAATGCTTTTAAATTCTCAACATCAGGCAATGAAGTTAGAATTAATACAAATATTAAACAAAATTTCTTCCAACTTCAAATTTTTAATCAAGGTATTGAGTTTCCCGAAAACGCTTTTGATAAAATTGGAGCATTTATACAATTTAATCGTTCTGTTCAAGAGCAACAAGGTTCAGGTTTGGGTTTGATTATTAGTAAATTGTTGATAGAACGTTTTGATGGAATTTTAAAAATCGAAAGTTTTAAAAATTTAGGTACAACTCTAACTATTCAATTACCTTTGTTGTAAATTTGCAATAAATAAAAACAGTTAATATTAGTTGATGTTTTTTTAAACTGATTGAATTTCATTTTATAACGATTAAAATAAATAAATGATTATGTCAAATAATGAATCTATTAATGTACTTATACTTGATGATGAAAAAGCAATAAGTGAAGGTTTGTCTTTTTTTATCACAACCATACCCGGATTATTGCCTAAAGTTGCATCATTGCCATCTGAAGCTTATGAAATAATTAAAAAAGAAGCTATTGATATTGCCATTATTGATATTAAATTGCCGCAAGAATCGGGGATTGAAGTGCTAAAAAAAATAAAAAATACGAATCCCAATATCGAAATTATTATGATTTCGGGGTTTGGAGATATGGAAACGGTAGTAGATTGTTTGCGATATGGCGCTTTTGATTATTTTACAAAACCTTTTGATTTGGTGTCAATTAAAAATTCAATTGAAAAAACAAAAAAATTTATTGAAATAAAAGGAAAACTTAATTCTGCCAAAGCACAAATAAAAAAGCTTGAAAATATTGTTCAAAGTCAAAACAAAAACTTAATAAAAGGTAGTAGCAAAGAGATAAACAGAGTAAAATCTTTAATTGAGAATGTAGCATTTACAGATACAACTACGGTATTGATTTCTGGAGAAACTGGTACAGGAAAGGAATTGGTTGCTAAGCAAATCCATTCATTAAGCGGAAGAAATAACCAAATATTTAGTGCATATAATTGTTCTGCTATTCCCGATCATTTATTTGAAAGCGAGTTTTTTGGATACAACAAAGGTGCATTTACCGGAGCAAATCATGATAAAAAGGGTTGGTTTGAAATAGCAGATAAGGGTACTTTGTTTTTGGATGAAATAGGTGATATGCCTATGTTTTTGCAATCAAAACTTTTGCGAATACTCGAAGAGCGTAAAGTTACTCGTTTGGGTGCTGTAAATAATATTGATATTGATGTAAGAATTATTTCTGCTTCCAACAAAAATATTACCGAATTGATAGATAAAGGAAAATTCAGAGAAGATTTGTATTATCGTCTTAATACATTCGAAATCAATATACCTCCTTTGAGGGAGAGAAAAGAAGATGTTGTTGAGCTAAGTTATCTGTTTTTGAAAGAATTTGCTAAAATGTTTAATAAAAAAATCACAGATATTGATGAAGCTGCTATTTCTTTACTTTTATCATATTCATTTCCAGGCAATGTCAGACAATTGAAAAATTTTATTGAACGTGCAGTTATTTTATGTAAAGGTAATACCTTAAAATTAGAATATTTTACAGATACAACTTTTGATTCATATGAAAATCAAAATAGGGTAACCGCAAACTCAATTCAGAATTTTGATATGGAAGTTAATGAGAAAAATCTGATTATAAATGTACTCAATCAAACCAATTATAACAAAACCAAAGCTTCAAAAATGCTGAATATTACTTTGCAATCATTAATTAGAAGAATGAAAAAATTTAATCTTTAAGTTATAACTTTATTACGTTTATTATATTGCTAACTACGTTTTCGTATGTATTAAACCTAAATCTGTCTTTTGAATAATATAAATCGAATCCCGCATCTGTGTAATTGTAATTGAATTGATTATAATTATTTACAACAATAACTAATAGATGTTAATCTTACTAAATCAGGTAGTTATACTTTTCAAGCCTTTTGTTGATTAAATGGGGTTAAATGTAATTATAAACAGGCAACTACTATTATATTTTCTATTATTTGTTGTAAATCTGATAACTACGTTTTCGGAATGTGTTTTGTAAATACAAATAAGCTAAGTGTAAGGAAACTAATTGTTTATATTAATGGCACATTTTTTGTCTTAATCATGAATGTAATTTTAAATTTTTTTAAATTTTAATGGTTGATAATTAATATTCCGGTTGAAAATGCCGGAATATTTTTAAGGAGAAATTATGAGTAATGATATTTTATTAGAAGAAGGGAAACAATATACTATTTCAGATTTAGAACAATTTGGATTAAAGAAATATAAAGAATTTTCTTCGGGAACTATTATATTCAAAAGTGATTATGAATCCTATTGGTTTCGTTCAAATGTTGATTTTATTAATAATACTAATGGATATGTTTTTTTAACAAAAACCTAAAATTAAATTTATGTATGAGTTGTTTGTAAAGAATCGTTATTATTCTATTGAAGAAATTGTTGAAAACGGACTAAGCAATATGAATAATATTTATGGAAATTTTGTTGAATTTAAGAGGGATAATTTTTTATACTTATTCGAGAAAAAAGGTGAAAGATTGAGAAATGCTTTTAAATATAGATTTATTGCCCACGATAAACTAAGTTTACACTAATAAGGTAATGTAATATGTTAGAGTTCAAATCAATTCGCTTTAATAAACGTTTCCCTGATGGTTCAGAGTAATTCTCCTAACAAAAAAATAATTATAGTTTTGATAATGTATTTTAAAGTGTAAATATAAATCCTTTTTTACTTAGCTTCAAAAGCGAAGCGAATTGTACTCTTCGCTTCGCTTTCGGTATAATTTGCTTCCTTCTAATCACCAATTGTAAAGAAAAAAGTGGCTCCTTTTCCTACTTCAGATTCTGCCCATATTTGTCCGCCATGTTTTTCAATAATCCGCTGAACTGTTGATAAGCCGACACCTGTACCTTTAAACTCCTGAGCAGAATGCAATCTTTCAAATGGTTGGAAAAGCTTATCTGATTTGTTCATATCAAAACCTGCACCATTATCCTGAACATAGAATAGATCGTGCCCGTAATAATCTTTTTTCCCAAAATTTATTTCGGCTTCTTCTCTTAATCCCGAATATTTAAAAGCATTTCCCAATAAATTATCAAGCACAACCTGAATCATTTTAGCATCAGCTTTGGCATGTAAATCAGGTTCTATTGTAACTTTAACCTTACGTAATGGATCTCTGTTTAATATATTACTCATAATTGCATTAGCAATTAATGATAGGTTAACTGGCTCTTGTTCAATCTCAACTTTGCCTGATTTGGCAAATTGAAGTAAATCCTCAATTAATGTTGACATCGACCATGCAGATTTATTTATTATTTCTAATAATTTGCGGGCATCTTCTTTAACTTCATAATCTTCATCGTTTAATAATAAATCAGAAAATCCGATTACACCATTTAATGGTGATTTTAAATCGTGAGAAACCGTTCTGGAAAATGCTTCCAGATCCTGATTTGCTTGTTTGAGACTTTCATTAGCAATTTCTAACTGAGCTTTGATGGCAATAAGTTCATCATTTCGTTGTATTGCAGCTTCATATACTGAAAGAAGCAGATCTAAAATTTGTTTTTTATCTGAATTAATCTGGTATTTCTGCCCTC
>CAZWRD010000153.1:0-6961 GCA_964636105.1 uncultured Bacteroides sp. | reverse complement strand
ACCAATTTCCTTGTATAAGTAATCTGATTAAATTTCAGTTTTACAAAATATATCCCTTTTCTTATTTTCTCATTTGCAATGGAATAAGTCTTTTGGTTATGCCCTCTGTTACTGTTACCCTGTTCCAAAATTTTAATTTCATTGCCTGTAATATCATAAATTCTGATGTCGGTTTCAGCAGCTTTGCTAAGATTGTAAGTAATTGTAAATTCAGTATTTGCAGGATTTGGGTAAATTGAAATATTTTCATTATTAATCACTTTTTCAATACCAAAAGGATTTAAATTTCTTACAGAATCAATATAAGTTATTGTGCTTGTTAAAGCTGGAAGGACTCCAAAAGATGTTTCAACGATTTCTAATAATGGTATTCCAAAGTTTTTTCCCACCCATTTGTATTCTGTAATATTTCTTACAATTGCAGGAAAGGGGATAGGTATGGTGTCCAAAAACAAACTGTCTTTTTGATAAATAACTGATTTTATCCTCATTACCGGAAAACTGCCATAAGGTGTTTTTAGCGTACCCCAGCCATCAACTGTGTTTTTACGCTTTTTTACTTCATTAAAATAGCCAAGCGAAGGAATATTAAGCGTTGCAGATGAGGTAGTTGAATCTACATTCCCATAATTGAGTGGAAATTTGAATATTCTATCAGCAGTATTGTATTTCAAAGGTATAGGAATTCCACTGATTTGTGCCGCATAACCAACTAAGGAATAAGCTGAATTTGTGCCATTATAAAAATTATATACATTGCTCATTTGCAATACACCTAAGTTGATATTGGATTGTTTTAAAGCATGATTGGCGCTTAATAAAAAAGTAGGATAATAATAAATAGGCGTAGAAAGCACCGCCACAAATGTATCAACTGTCTGACTCATCGGAATTAATGTTGAAAAATCCCAAGTATAATTAGCTCCGGTTAAAGTATAATCGATATTTCCTGCTGTAAGTGCAGTACTTACAGTAATTTTATCTCCAGAAGCAGGCATATCTGAATTGTTGATAACAATTTGAGAAAATAGTAAATTGTTAGTAACCAGAATAAAACAAAGTAATAAATAGCGTTTTTTCATAAAAAGTGAATTGATTTGTTTGAAATACAAATATACATTCAAATTTACAAGAAATAGCAAATAAACAGAAAATTTATTAATAACTTCTGTGAAGATGAAATGGTATAATTATCAGTATATTATTTAATAAAGATTGTCTTTTTAACAGTTGCACCAGGAACTAATCTTATTGTTCCTTCGCCTTTTAATGGAGGAAGAACTGTTGTATCTTTAGACGTTACATTTAAAATGGCTTCTAATGGGAAACTATAATAAAATCTGCCTAACAAATCCGAGCTTCCTTCTACTAAAATATCCCCTTGTTCAAGTGTAACAACTGCATTTGGTACAACCATCATAGTGTCATCATATAATTTTGTGATAATCTCCAATTTACACTCGGTATCCTCTTTACATGAAGAAAAACTTATCGAAATCATCGTTACTATAACGAATAAAAAAAATAAATTTGTGAAGATTTTTTTCATTTTTTAGCTGATATTTTATTAATATTGCAATTGCTTTAAATTTTTAGCAAACCTACATATTTTTTTAATAATAATCGCAAAAAAAATGAAAAAAATAACACTTATTACATCAATTTTTACTTTGTTTATCCTTTTGATAAATCTATCTGTTTTTTCACAGGAAAAAAACAAATCAAACGGCAAAACAATAATTATTAGCACTCAAATGGGTGAAATTATGTTGAAACTTTATGACGAAACACCGTTGCATCGTGATAATTTTATAAAACTAGTTAGCGAACATTATTTTGATAGTACTCTTTTTCATAGAGTTATCAATAATTTTATGATACAAGGTGGTGATCCTGATTCAAAAAATGCAGTTTCGGGAGCAATGTTAGGAAATGGTGGTCCAAATTATACCATTCCAGCTGAGTTTGTACCTAATTTGATTCATAAAAAAGGAGTTTTAGCTGCTGCACGCGAAGGTGATATGGTTAACCCTCAAAAAGCTTCTTCAGGTTCACAGTTTTATATTGTTCAGGGTAAGGTTTTTACAACAGAAGAACTGGATATGTTGGCAAAAAGAATGGGAAAATCTTTTACTGCCGAACAAATAAAGACTTATACAACAATGGGTGGCACGCCTCATTTAGATGGTGCTTATACCGTTTTTGGTGAGGTTATCAGTGGTTGGGACGTTATTGATAAAATAGCTAAAGTTACTACCGATCAAAATAATAGACCTAAAGAAGATATCAGAATGTTTGTGAAGTTTGCAGCTAAATAATTAATACTCAAAAGCAATTACAGCTTCTGCATTCTTTAACTCAATAAATGTTTTAGAACTATTTAAAATACATTCAAAGTGGATGTATAATTTTAGGTAGTTCTTTTTTTCAATTGTTGTTACATTTTCTATTTTATAAATTTCAAAATTACCATAATCATGATACGAATTTCTAGAATTAAAAATATAACTTAATGAATCAACATAAGTTATAGTAACTCTTGAAAATTGATATGGGTTAGATGATGGATATCCAGGTTCGGTAAATAAGTAGTTTTGAACTTTAAATGTATTTTCCAAATCAGTTTTTAAATCAGAATATGGTGATTTATAATTATTAAACCTAACTTCTATGCTTGGAATTCCCCAATTGTCTTTTTTCTCAAATTGAAAATTAAAATACCTAAACGTATCAACTTCAATATTGTAAGTTGAAGAAGTTATTGAATTTAGTCCTGCAACAAAAATTAAAGTATCTCCATCTAAATTGCCTCTTAGATAAAGTGTTGGTCCATCATTCTTTTCTGGTTTAAAACTTTCTTTTTTACATCCAAAAGTGATGCAAATCATAACAAAAATAAGGATAAGAAGACTATGGCTTTTTGTTTTCATTTTCACTGATTTTAATAAAGTTTCCACAATATATTGAATTGAAATTCAGATAAATGATTTGCTTGTTCATTTTGGTAATACGTTTGTTTACAAACATTTGCAGGACTATAATTAAATCTGAATCCCAAATCGAACATTTTTGACAAACTATAATTATATCCCAAAATTAATCCATATGAAAATTCATCAAATCCATCTCTATAACCAGATACTACATTTGATGTGTTTTTGTTAACATATTGACTGATAACACTCTCGCTTAACAAACTTTTGGTATTCAATAAATAAGATGCATAAACTCCAGCTAAGAAATGATGTTTTTTAAAACTATATTTAAAAATAAATGGGATTCTTAAAAATTCAAGTTCATAAGTGTTTAGGTTTTTTATTGTTGTTTCTTCATCTAAAAAATATGTTTTTGAAATTGAGGTTTTTACAAATGAATGATTGATACTATTCATATATAATAATTCTATCATCAAAGCAAATTTGTCTTTTTTTAGTGATTTTTCGAAGCCAATACCAAAAATTGGAGAAAAGTAATTTGATGAATTTTTTTCCGTTAAATTTGAGAATGATTTACCATAATTAACTCCCAAATAAGCATATAAACCACGATATTTTTGTAAAGGGAAATAAAAAGTTTCTATTTCCGGAGTTGCCATACTGTCATTTTTAATAATGTTTACAGGAATTTTATTATCTGTAATATTTGTTTTTATTTCAGAAGTCTTATTGTCTTGATTATTTGAAGTCTCTGGTTTATTTTCTTTTATTGATTCTTTCGGTAAAGTTTGTTTAATTTCAGCTGAGATTTTATTTACCTCATTGGTTGAAACTTTATCGATATTATCATTCGTTATTTTATCAGAATAAGTATTATTAGAGAATTCTATATTTTCTTTGGGTTTAGAAATGTTATTAGATAAAATCGTTTTTTGGGTTGGAATATTACGAATATTTTTTGAAGTGTTTTTTGTAAATTCTTCAATTTTAACACTTTCCTTATCTAACTTTATAATTTCAGCTTTATTTGATTCTTTACTAGTAGATAACGTAAGATTATTTGTGTAAATTGCAGTATCATTTTCAATATCATTCTGTGCCGAATTTTGTGATGTTACTATATTTAATTCTTCTTTTTTAAATATATCAGTTCCAATAAAAACATAAAGCAAAGCAGGAACACTTATCGATACACTGATAATCATTATTTTAACAGCTGAAGAAATGGTAGTAGCTGTACCTGAAGAAATGCTGGGTGGTACGAATTGCTTATCTAACAAACCAGCCATTTTATCCCAATGTGCAGGATTAAATCCGGTTTGCTCATTCAGCAATCGATCTTTAAACAAATCGTCTATGCTCCTTTTGTTACTACTCATTATCTTTATTTATTCTGTTTTTCTTTATTATTAATTAATTCTCTAAGTTTCTGACGTGCAAATGATAAATGCCATTTTGAAGTACCTTCACTTATTTGCAATTCTTCACTAACTTCCATATGTTTATAACCTTCAATTACATACAAATTAAAAACCGTTCTACTCATTAATGGCAATTGGTTAATCATTTTGTAAATTTCTTCAATGCTTATTTCATTAAATTCCTCTTCATCAATGTAATAGTTTTTTTCTTCAATTTTCTCGTCTAAAACAATTTGTTCCTTATATTTTTTATCAGATCTTATATAATCGATAGCAGTATTAACTGTAATTTTTTTTACCCAACCTTCAAAAGATCCTTTTCCCGTAAAATTTTCAATCTTTGTTAATACTTTAAAAAAAGCCGAATTCATAATTTCAGCAGCTTCATCATAATCCGGAATATACCTTCTGCAAGTAGCAAACATCATGCCATACAGGTGTTTATAGAGCAAGTTCTGACCTTGTCTGTCACCTTTTTTGCATAATGCAATAAGTTTTTCCAAATTTTTTGATTCCAAACCTTTTGATTCATTTTTTAAAGGTGTAAAAGTATGATTTTTTTTTTAAAGCACCAATTTAGATATTTTATTATTTCAAATTATTTGTATAATATATTAAATATCAACTAATAATTGATTATTTGATTTTGAATTTTTTATAAAATCGCTTATTTTAATTCCTACATAATTATAAAATTTCTTTTCAAAATCAGTTGAATATGGATATTCTAAAGTATGTGCAATTTCACAAACACTTAATTCTCCCGATTTTAAAAAATACTTTGCTTTTTCAATTTTATGTTTTTCAATAAATTCATCTAATGATAAATTTTCGTATTTAGCAAAAATTGAAGATAAATATGAAAACGAACAATCCAATTTTTC
Source organism: uncultured Bacteroides sp. (assembly GCA_964636105.1). GTDB lineage: Bacteria > Bacteroidota > Bacteroidia > Bacteroidales > JACABE01 > JACABE01. Next base: position 1,720 of record CAZWRD010000153.1, on the reverse strand, counting down.
TACCAGATTTTCAATAAAGCTAGCATTTTTATTTTCAGCATATTGTACTAATTCGGTAACCGTTTTCTTTATTCTGTCAACAAATATTTTTTCTTGGTTTTTAATTATTTGAAAACCATTTTTGTTAAATATTTTTTCTATTTCAATATCATTAAAACCATTTTCATCATAAGCTATTGTAACATCACCTGCAGCAATATGCACAAGGCTTATTTTATTCTTTTCCATTTCTTCTTTAATAATTCTAACACAACAGTGGCAGACAACGGGTTTTACATAAAAAGTTTTTATTATCATTTTAAATTTGTTTATAGTTCTTGAAATGCAATATCTTGAATTTTATAAAAAAAATCAATAGCACGAGGGATGTCTGAATTATTTATATTTGATATCATATTAAACATTATTACAACAATCGCTTGGCTTTGTGGATGGTAAAGAGATATACTAGAATAGCCGGGTATTCCGCCCGAATGCCCAATAAATCCTTTGCCAATTTTCATGATAGCCAAACCATAACCTTCTTTTTGGTCATTCATAGGAATATAGTTGTATTTTTCAAATAATAAAAACGGATTTGAAATCAAAAAATCACCCATTTGCATTCTAAGCCAATAAGACGCATCTTGTGCATTTGTTACCAAACTGCCTGCTGCCCCAAAGTTTGATTGATGATATGTTTCTGTAACATCATGTATCCCATCATAATTTAGATTATATCCCTTACAATATTTTTTATTAGGCATAGAACAATTTGTTTGAAAAAATGTATTTTGTAAACCTAATTTTTTGATAATTCTGTTTTCAATATTTGTTTTAAATGACTCTCCTGTTACTTTTTCAATTATCAGCCCTGCAATCAATGTATTTGTATTTGAATATTCCCATTTGCTTCCAGGAATAAAATCTAAAGGGTGAGATAATGCAATGTGCACAATATCTATTGTTTGCCATTCTTTTTGAGGGTTTTTTGTCAATTCATTCTGATAATAAGTATCTTTTGAATATTCATAAATGCCACTACTCATATTTAGTAATTGTCGAATATTAATTTTGGAAGAATGGGGTAGTAAAGGGAAATATTTGCTTATTTTATCATTAAGATTAATTTTGCCTTCAGAAATTAACTGAAGCATTATTGCTCCAGTAAAAGTTTTTGTGAAACTACCTGTTCGGTACAAGCAATCTGAGGTCATTGGTTTTAATGTTGATAGATCAGCAAAACCTTTTGCTTTTTGATAAAATAAGCCTTTTAGTGGTGCCGAAATCGATATGATTAAGCCTGGTATTTTTTTTTGCCCGATTAATTCATCTGTTAATTGGTCTAATTTGATAACTACTTTCTGATTATTTGAATAATCTTCGAGTTTTGAACAACTTATTCCTAAGAAAAAAAATAATGGTAGTAAAAAAAATAAATAAAAATTCTTCATAATTTTGATAATTACATCCTTATGACGTAAATGTTTTTAAAGCGTTGGGTAATGAATAAAAAAAAAGCTGCTCATTTCTGAACAGCTTTTTTATATTTAGTGCGTTAATTATTAAGCACCTAACATTAATCTGTAGAATACAGTTACGGTAAGATCTTTATCATTTTCTTTGATATATTGACTTACACTTTTTTTGCCATCTTTGATAAAATCCTGATTTAACAATGTGCTTTCTTTGAAAAATTTATTTAATTTTCCTTGAGCAATTTGTTCAACCATATTTTCAG
>CAZWRD010000152.1:0-6989 GCA_964636105.1 uncultured Bacteroides sp. | reverse complement strand
CTGAAAATAAACTTAATATTTTTTCTGAAAACACATAGATTTGATGTTTTTAAACCCAAATTAATCATTAGGAGACTTGGAATTTCGAAATATTTGATTTAGTTGGGTTAATCCCGATTAAGTTATTGTTTTAAATTATTTCAACTATTTTAATTACGATGCAGCATGTGCGGCATTTGATTGCTTATTTTCAAATGAGCAATTTGGGTTTAATTGACCTCACTCAGCTTCTTCCCGAAAAAAACGGGACTGGCTCTAAAAGGAGAGGAACGCTGTGGATGAAGATGCAAAGTTGTTAAATATCCGCTGTTGATAAGTATGTGAATAAGCCCTATTTATACAACTGTATAATGCTTAATTTTATATCGGAATTTAATAATACAATTATGCGCAAAATAGTATTAATAATCACTTTACTAGTGTTTTCAACAATATGGCTGCAAGCTCAAAAAACTGCTATCTACAATCAGCCCGATGCAAAATATCGTGATGCTTTTGAATTATTTGAAAAAGAAAAATTCGGTGCAGCCCGCGAAATTTTTAAAGAAGTTATCAAGCAAATCAACGACGACAAATCCGTAATTTCGGCCGATGCATATTTTTATGCAGCACTTTGTGCTACCGAACTCTTCAATAAAGATGCCGAGTACGAACTTACTCAATTTATAAACAACCATCCCGAAAATACCAAAATCAATCAGGCATGGTTTCGTTTGGCAAGCTATCAGTATGCCATTGCCAAATACAAACCCGCTGTTGCATCATTCGATATGGTTGATATTTACGAACTCAATCCACAGCAACTTACCGAATATCATTTCAAAAAAGGATACTCACATTTCAGCAATCTGGAGTACGACAAAGCCAAAAAAAGCTTTACCGAGGTTAAAGATGGCAAATCGCGCTACGCCGCTCCAGCCACCTATTATTATGCCCATATTTTGTATCTCGAAAAAAGCTATCAAACAGCACTTCAGCACTTCGAACGTTTAACCAAAGACGAAAACTTCGGCGCAGTAGTTCCTTATTATATCACACAAATTTATTATCTGCAAGGCAAATACGACGAATTGCTAAAAACGGCTCCCGAACTTCTAAAGACTTCTACACCAAAACGAGCCCCTGAAATTGCCCGTTTAATTGGCGAATCATATTACAAAACCAATCGTTTTGCCGAAGCAATTCCGTATCTGAAACTATATCAGGAAAAAACTACCATAAAAATAGAACGCGAGGACAATTATCAGTTGGCTTATGCCTATTACAAAGCCAATATTTGCGATACAGCCATTAATGAGTTTAAAAAAACCTTAAATATAGATGATAGTCTTGCACAAAATGCGCAATATCACATGGGCGAATGCTATGTAAAAACCGATCAGAAAAAATTTGCCCGCAATGCTTTCCTTACAGCATACAAATTGGGTTTCGATGCCAATATCAAAGAAGATGCTTTGTTTCAATACGCAAAACTCTGCAACGAACTTTCGTTTAATCCTTACAATGATGCCATTGAATCGTTCAATAAATACATTAGCGATTATCCCAATTCAACACGAATAGATGAAGCCAATACATACTTGGTAAACATTTACATGTCAACCAAAAACTATAAAGATGCATTAAGCTCGATAGAAAACATCAAAAAGAAAGACAACCGTTTGATGGAAGCATATCAGCGCATTGCATATAACCGAGCCGTTGAACTATTTAACGAAGGCAAGATAGAACCTTCGCAAATTTTGTTTAAAAAAGCCATCGAAATAGATATAAACGAGCCTATTATGGCAGCATCCTATTATTGGATTGGCGAAGGATTCTACAGATTAAACGAATTTGACGATGCCCTGAAAAGTCTGAAAAAGTTTCAGGTATCATCTGGTGCGTTTAACTTGCCCGAATACAACACATCCAACTACAATATTGCCTATATTTATTTTCAGAAAAAAGATTATCCTGAAGCGCTTACTTACTTCAAAAAGTTTAATCTCAATGCAAAAGACGAAAACATAAAACTTCGCAACGATGCTTTATTGCGCACAGCTGATTGTTATTTTATTACCAAAGACTACTCAAATGCAATTGATACTTACGACAAAGCAATAGAATTGAATCAGCCTGATAAAGATTATGCTTTGTATCAAAAATCATTATCGCAAGGAGCACAAGGAAAGTTCGAATCTAAAATTAATACTTTATTGGTATTGGTTAGCAATCACAAAAAATCTACTTATATCGCAGCTTCTATATTTGAATTGGCAAATACCTATCTGATACTCGATAACAACGAAAAAGCACTTAAATATTACGAAGAAATCACCGAAAACTATCCAAACAGCAGTTTCGCCAAAGATGCTTTGCTCAAAATTGGTCTGATTCATTACAATATGCAGAAAAACGAGCTGGCAATTCAAACTTTGGAAAGAGTAATAGCCAAATATCCGGGAACTACTGCTGCAAAAGAAGCTTTGATAACTATGCGAAATATTTATGTATCAATGGATAGAGTTGATGATTTTATTGCAAAAGTAAAAACATATCCATCAGCAAATGTAAGTACCGAAGAACAGGATTCAATAACCTATGTAGCTGTCGAAAACCGTTATATGGATGGCGATTGTCAAAAAGCAACAATCGGTTTTGCCAATTATATCAATAAATTTCCATCGGGAGCTTTTATCATTCAGGCACGTTTCTATAAAGCCGAATGCGATTATAAATCAGGTAATATCAGCGATGCACTTTTGGGTTACGAATATGTGTTGGAAGCACCAAAAACCAAATTTTCAGAAAAAGCATTGCTCAATTCGGCTGATATTTCATATAAGCAAAAGAATTTTGAGAAATCGATGGCATATTATCTACGTTTAGATTCAACAGCCGAATTCAATAGCAATATCCTAACTGCTCGAATTGGTATAATGAGATGTAGCTATCAGTTAAATCAATATGAAAAGGCAATTGCAGCTTCAAATGTATTGCTAAGTACGCCAAAAATATCGAATGAAATTATTGACGAACTGCATTATACCATTGCAAAATCTGCATTAGCCATTGATAGTATTTCAATAGCTCAAAAAGAATTTACATTGTTGGCCAAATCTAAAAACGGCGAATTAAGTTCAGAAGCCAAATACAATCTGGCATTTATTCAGTTTAAAACTGAAAATTATCAAAAAGCAGAAAGTATTATTTATGAATATATTAGCGATGCACCGTCGAGCGAATATTGGTTAGCAAAGATGTTGATTTTGTGGTCGGATATCTATGTGAAACAAAGCAATTATCCACAAGCAAAAGCCACATTGCAAAGTATTATTGATAAATATGAAGGTGCTGAACTTGTAAATATTGCCCGTGAAAAATACAATGCAATATTGTTGATAGAGAAAGAACTGAATGATAAGAAAAAGCAGGATAAAGAAAACAAACCTAAAGAAGATGAGATTAAAATTAATCTGGATAATAGTTTGGAAATTCCAAAGGATCAAACATTTTAATCAGCTTCAGTATCATATTGTTTAACATTTAAATTTGAAAGAAATGACAAGCAAAAATATTATAAAAGGATTTACATATCAGATGCTGGTTTTGTGCGCAATATCACTTTTTTCTCAAAAAGCTTATTGTCAGCTTAATAATGATAAAAACGAAGTTACCGTTATTGCTTCTTACGAGCCAACTATTTCTGATGCCTTCAAAATTAATTTTAATCCCAATATCAGGGATTCTGCATATGAGAAACCTAATTTTACTTATGCAATTCAAAGTAAGAAAATTCCAACCAGTTTTATGTTGGAACCAATAAAACCGGCAAAAATTGTAGGAGAACCCATAACCAAGCTTTATAAAAATCTGATTAAAGCAGGTTTTGGAAATTATCTTACTCCGTATCTTGAAATTTATGCCAATTCGGTACGATCAAAAACCTATAGTTTCGGAGTACATTTAAAACATTTGTCTTCATCAGGAAGTATTAAAGATTATGCCGAAAGCAAATATTCCAATAATGCATTAGAAGTTTATGGAATGAAATATTTCAAGAAATCTACTTTGGATGGTGAAGTGTATTTTCATCGCGATGTGGTTAATTATTATGGTTTCAAACCTATCGATTTCCCAACATATAATGCTGATATCAAGCAACGTTATGCTATCATCGGTCTGAATGCTTCTTACTACAGCAATTATGTTGATTCCAATTTGTTGAATCATAAAATCGGTTTTGGTTTCTATAATCTTTCCGACAGATACAGTACTCACGAAAACAATCTGAAATTTAATTTTGATCTGGACAAAAATGTTCAATTTTTCGATTTTTCTGATAAACAAACAATTGGAATTAAAACTTCTGTTGATTATTATAATAATGGTGGTGCTATCGGAAGTAGTGTTAATAGTGCAATTTTTGGGTTTAAGCCTTATATAAGCACTCATTTTAACGAATATTTGTTTTACGCAGGCATTGATATGAGTATTGCAACATCTACAGGCGTTGCTACTAAATTACATATTTATCCAAAAATTGAAGCTGCATTGAACATAATTCCTAAAGTATTAAAAGTTTATGGTGGTATTTCTGGTGGAATCGATAAAAGTAGTTTTAAAACTTTAAGCGATGAAAATCCGTTTGTTAACACCAATATACCAGTAGGTTTCAGTAATAAAAAGTTTGAAATTTATGCAGGTATCAATTCAAGTTTAACCAAAACCATCGATTTTAGTGCTTCAATTTCAAATTCAACTATTGATGGAATGCCATTGTTTGTAAATTTAACTGATACACTAGTTAATATTCCTGATAATCAGTTTACAGCAGTTTACGATAAAGTGAATAGATTAAAAATAAATACAATAATAATGTTTAAATTCGATGACAAATTGAATTTTGTATTTAATGCAAATCTTTATAGGTATTCAACAGATATAGAAGCTGAAGCATGGCATAAACCAAGTTTTGATGCTTCATTATCTGCTCGTTATAATATAAATAATAAAATTATTGCTCATGCAGATATTTTTACATTCACAAAATCTTATGCAAAAGTTTACAGCAATAATTTGATGATTATTAAAGAAATTGATGGAATGCTTGATGCAAATATTGGTATTGAGTATCGTTACTCAAAAATCTTGTCGGGCTTTTTAAATATCAATAATTTAACTGCCGGACGTTACGAAAAGTGGTATGATTTTCCAAATCAGCGTTTTAATATGATGCTTGGATTTTCTTATGCGTTTTAAATCTGAATAATTTCCCGATTATTTGTATATTAAAAACCTGAAAGGCTAATGTTTTTCAGGTTTTTTTATAATATTTTTTCTATTGATTGCCACAGTTTTATAGCAGATTTGTCCCAACTGAATAATGATTTTCTAATCCTGCCTTTTTCAATTAATGATAATCTCAGATTTCTATCATTTTCAATTAGATGCATTGCATTTGCAATTTCATTAATATCAAATGGATTAACAAGCAGAGCTGCATCGCCTGCTATTTCGGGCATAGAAGTTACATTGGATGTAATTACAGCAGTTTCTGCATTAAATGCTTCAACTATTGGTATTCCAAAGCCTTCAAAAAATGAAACATAGGTTAATGCTAGAGCAGAACCCAATACTGATTTTAATTCATCAGGATTTAGTCTGCCTGTAAATATTACTTCATCCTTAAATTTCATATTATCATAAGTTTGAGATATTTCACCTTTCCACCATTTTTTCTCGCCTACTATTAGCAACTTAGAGGTAGTTTTGTATTCAGATTTATATAAATCAAATGCTTTAAATAAATTAGTGAGATTTTTGCGGGGATGCAGTGCTCCTATGAAAATAAAATATTCACAATTATTTGAATATTTGGCTTTTATTATTGATTTTTCAGCTTCATTTATTGGGAAATACAATTCGTGAGAACCATTATAAACTACATCTATTTTGTCAGGAGAAATTCCGTATAATTTTATGATATCCTGCTTTGTAAATTCAGAAACGGTAGCTATTCTACTTGCTTTTTTTGCAAATCTGTGAAAGAAAATGGTATAATAATATCTAACAATAGGTTTAATAAATTCGGGATAATGCTCAAAGTTCAAATCATGTATTACATCGAATGATTTAACATTACTGCCTAATGAAAGCCAGCCATCTGTGGAAACAAAAATATCAGCATTGTATTTTTTTAAAGCTTTTCTTATTCCGATTTCAAAAAACAAAAACCACAAAATCGGGTGGCGTGCCGGTGGATTTACAACAACTGCTTTTACATTTTTAGAAAAAACAAAATCAGCATGATAAGGCCTGTCGAAAAAGAAAATAAACTGATGTTCGGGATGCGATAGCGTTATCCTTTTTAGTGTTTCAAAGGTAAACCAACCAATGCCTTCAAGTTTGTCTTTTAATAGTAATCTTGTATTTACAGCTATAATCATTATTTCCTTTTATTAACTATAAAATTTAATCCGAAGAAAAAATATTCTTTTAAAAAGTTGTTCTTTTTCCAAATTTGTTGCTCTTTTTCAATAATAAATGATATGTTTTTATTGAAAAATTGTGGAAAATAGAAGCGTATATATTGAACACTTGATTGTTGAATGTTGAAATTCTGTTTGGTAAATAATTCTTCCCATTTTTTCAAACTTCTGATGTTTTCATTACCAAGTAAGATGTTTTTCTGAAGCTTTTCATCCCAAATGCTTATAACTCTTTTATTTCCACGCCTTAAAAAGAGTTTTGTATTTTGAATAATATTGTTTCCGTTTTCTTCAATCAATATGATTTTACCGTTTTTCTTAAGAACTGTATCAAATATTTTCAAAGCATCTGCAATTGGTTCCAAGTGGTGTAAAGTGTCTTGTAAAATAATATAATCCAGACTTTCTTTTTGGGGATAACTGTCGAAAATATTTTCATAAGAAGCTGTAAATAAACTAGTATCACCATATTTGCTCCAGAAATCTTTTCTTTTTTCAATTTGTTTATAATAAAAT
>CAZWRD010000151.1:0-7144 GCA_964636105.1 uncultured Bacteroides sp. | reverse complement strand
TTATTGAAAGCTTCAAATATTATTCAATGGTCAGATTAATAGGTTCAAGCCTTTCATCTGTCCAATCTATTGAAGGTTCTGATATTCTTATGTTATAAAAGATTAATTCATCATTTGACTGCAGTTTTTTAAATTCATTTATCATTTCTTCCGTAAATCTATTTCCTTGTACTTGGGTTTTGTAAAACGGAGTTTTATCTCTGAAAATAATTACAGAATATTCATTAATTTTAAAGAATGCATCAATATCAACATAATACAATTTGGCAACAATGCCACCACTCACAATTAATTTGTTCTTATTGATTTTTCCTAGTTTTACACCTCCAATTGAAGCAATTGGCAATGGAACTTTCTCTACCCTAAATACTTTTTTGCCAATAAACATACTATCATTTCTTATAATCTTCATTATATAAATATTGACTAAACTATACTCTTCAGGTTTTATCAGATATTTACATTTCTCCCCAGTTAAAGTACCATTATCTGTTGTAAGAATAAATGAACCGCATTTCATATTTTCAACAACTACATCTAATGGATTTTCAATCCCAAAATACAAAACATTATTTTTAGAACTGGCAATTGCAATAGTCTGTCCAAATGATTTTGTAGAAATCACTATCAATAGTACTATTAATATCTTTTTCATTATTCATTTTTTATTATTCCCTTGCAAATATATTATATATTTTCTTTTCAGCAGACTTTCCACCCTCTGTTTTTTTGATTTCAGGTCATCGCGAAAAAAAGTAAGGCCAAAACAAACTGCGAGAACGTTCCGCAAAAAAAAGTAAGACCAAAACAGCTTGCGAGGACATTCCGCGAAAAAAAGTAAGGCCAAAACAGTCTGCGGGAACATTCCGCGAAAATAAGTAAGACCAAAACAGTCTGCGAGGACATTCCGCGAAAAAAAGTAAGTCCAAAACTACATGAGAGAATGTTTTCTTGAGTTTTTTTTACGACTATGAACCATTTTAATTTTAACTATAAATAGCACTTCTACAAGAAATTATCTATTAATAAAATTTATCAAAGAAAAACAATCCATTATTCATTTAACAAATCTCTTTGTAAATATTTCAATTATCGTTTCTAACATACGCTTTTATGGTAGCACAAAGTTTCCCTTCACTGCGTCCTATTGGTTTGATGGTATATTTTTTAATGGTGGCAGGTATTATAAACGTTTCGGCATAGTGAACGATAAAAGGTTGAAATAAATTTTCAGGACTTTCAACAACTACTTCCGAACCTTCCACCAAATTGAGAACATTAACACCTGCATCATTATAATGTGTAATCTTGTCAGAAAACCAATGTCGGCGAGTTTCAATAAATTCCAGCTCGTGCAAACCGGTTTTTTCTTCAGTCCAATTATCGCCTTTATCCACCATAGTTATCTGATTAATCAGATTGTTTTTGGTCCATTGCGTAGTTCTGCCCCATTGTATAACCTGCTTTCCATGTTCGATATTTATGGGACGGGGTCTGCCGTCGAGTCCCAACCGATTCCAGTCCCAAAGCTTAAAAGTAAAAATATAAGGAGTAGCACTAATTTCGAGCACCATGGTATTGGCACCCGAGCAATGCACTGTGCCAGCAGGTATCAAAAAATGATCGTGACGGCGTGCTTTCCATTTCTCTACATAAAGTTCAGCATCAAAAATTGCTGTATCCTGCGAAAGCCTAAGTGCATCAATCATCTTTTCAGGTTTTATACCTTCTTTCAATCCCAGATACACACAAGCATCATCACCCGCATCGAGTATATAATAACTCTCATCCTGAGTATATTGCACCCCAAACTTTTGTTTAATATATTGAGTTAGCGGATGCACCTGCAAACTCAGATTTCCGCCCTGCATGGTATCCAAAAAATCGAACCTTATCGGAAACTCATCGCCAAACTTCATAAAAACTTCCTTACCCAACAAAGCTTGTGGAGCCCAAAAAACCAAATTAATCGATGGCGATTCGAACAACATATCCCCTATTTTCAGCAACAAACTGTTCTCTTCAGGCACACAATCAAAACACCATGCATAATTATCCACATCCTTATCCAAATCGCAAACCTCCTTCATCCATTGCCCGCCCCACGGACCAGGATCGAAAAACGGAACTACCCTGAAAGGTTGATGAACAGCTTTTTCCAATGCAGCAAAATACAAATTGGCACTCACCATTTTTGGCATATCATTATCCACCGTATCAATAACAAAATCCCAACGTTCCATCAGTCTTTTCTTCAGTCGGTCGCACACCCTCCAATCAACAAAATAGGCACGTTTATATTGTAAAGATGCTCTTTCATATTTATTATCAGCGCCCAAATTACTCACTTGATTTCTCCTGAAACGCAACTGAGCTTCCCAGCGAGGCATATCAAAATACAAAAGCAAATCGGCATCGGCTAGCAAAGAAGCACCACAACCCATCACCAATACGATACCATTTTCAATATTGCTGATTGTAGTTTTCATAGCAAGCAATTTCTCTTTATCAAAAAAATCATTTATTTCTAAGCTTGTCATAAAACCAAACAATTCATCATCGGTAACATCGGGGTAAATTAGTTTATCAATTTCCACATGCGATTTCATGGCATCAGCCGCCGAAAACCAATAATCATTTTGAAATTTATCCTTTAATTTATCAAAAACAATATCTGAAACACCCAGATAAAATTCAGCCACTACTACAAGCTTTCGTTTATTTAAAGCAAAACTATATCGGTTTAAATAAGAAATAACCGAATCCCACCCTTTCCAACAGTCTTTTTCATAAGCACTTACAGAGATATAAGGAGTTTTATCGTAATTTGATTCAGAAAAACGTGTAAAATTCATTGATACATGGTTTTAAAATGCAAAAATATAACTATCTTTGATACCAATTTACATTAATTGTTATTTATCAATGAATCAAAGAATTGCTATCGGCACAGACATTGGAGGACAACATATTACCTCTGCCGCTATCGACCTCAACAAAAATGAGATCATTAAAAACACCATAGCCGAGGCTAAAATTAACAACAAAGCTTCAGCTGAAGAAATCCTCAATATCTGGGCTTCAACTTTAAAAAAAACCATTTCAAAAATCGATATTAATTCATTGGAAGGCATTGGTTTTGCCATGCCTGGTCCGTTCGATTATTATAACGGAATTGCCAAATTTACCAAAGAAGTAGAAAAATATGAAAACCTTTACAACTACAACATTGTATCGGAAATAAAAAACAGATTATCCTTAGCCGACCATGTTAAAATCAGGTTTATCAACGATGCTACCGCATTTGCAATAGCCGAATCGTGGATAGGCAAAGCCAAAGACCACGAAAAAATGATAGCCTTAACTTTGGGAACAGGCTTTGGATCTGCATATATCGACAACGGAATACCTGTACTCGAAGGCGAGAGAGTAGCAAAATCGGGATGTTTATGGCATGTTTCTTTCAATGGGGGTATTGCAGACGATTCATTTTCTACACGTTGGTTTATAAACAATTATGCAGTTAAAACTGGCAAAAACCTGTCAGGAGTAAAAGAAATAGCAGAATTAGCATTACAAAACGACGAAATAGCTAAGGAGTTATTTGAAAAATATGGCAGCAATATGGGTGAATTTTTAAGCCCATGGATTAAGAAATTTGATGCCCAAAGCATTGTCATTGGTGGAAATATTATTGGTGCGTTTGAATTATTTGGAAAATTTTTAAATCAAAAACTTGAAGATAATCAAATAAATACAAATATATTTTTATCTGAACTAATGGAAACAGCAGCCATAGTTGGAGCTTCCCGCCTTATAGAAGATGAATATTATGATAGCATCAAAAATCTATTATCGAAAATGTAATTAAAAATCAATATTATGACAAAAAAAATTAACCTGGCTTTTGTATTGCCCGTACTCATGTCGTTCTTTGTAATGAGTTTTTGCGATTTAATTGGAATTGCATCCGACAGGGCAAAAGATGAACTTGTATTTAGCGATACCATAAAAGGAATTATTCCATTTGCAGTATTTATCTGGTTTTTTATACTTTCAGTATCTGTAGGAACCCTTCAGGATAGATTCGGGAAACGCAATATATTGAATATTGGAATGATCATAACTTCCATCGGATTATTTTTACCTTATTTTAATTTCAATTTAACCACCTTATTAATTGGTTTTGCTTTACTTGGAATCGGAAACACTATAGTACAAGTTTCGGCAAATCCACTATTGGTAGATGTTGTATCGGGCGAAAAAGCATCAAGTTTTCTGAGTTTTTCTCAATTTATAAAGGCAGTAGGTTCAATGTGCGCACCTTTTGTAGCTGCATTTATGGCTAGTTCATTTGGCGACTGGAAACTAATATTCCTTGTTTTCGGAATTGTTTCATTAATTGCAGTGATATGGCTTTATTTCATCAAAATTGACGAAAGTAAAAATACAGAACAAAGAGCTACTTTTGCATCATCATTCAAATTACTTGGCAACAGCTATATAGCATGGATGGTTTTAGGCATTTTTCTGGTAGTGGGTATAGATGTAGGTATCAATTTTATATCAAAAGACTTTTTAACTGAAAAGTTTGCATCAGCAGCTGAATTTGCCGAAAAAGGCAGAAGCGTATATTTCTTTGGCAAAATGCTGGGTACATTTGCAGGTGCATTAATGCTAACAATGTTATCGTCGCGCAAGTTTTTATTCTGGAGTTCGGTGTTGGGATTAATTTCAATATTGGCATTATTATTTGTCCCTAGCGAAATGAGTGCATTGGTTGTCATTTTTATTATTGGTTTGGGTTGTGCCAATATCTTCCCTTTAATCTTTTCGTTGGCAGTAGAAAAATACCCTACTCGTTCCAATGAAATCTCAGGATTGATGATAATGGCAGTATCAGGAGGTGCATTAATTCCTTTCATCATGGGATTTTTAAAAGAAAACATCAGCCTTACATCAAGTATGTTTGTACTGGTAATTTGTGCTGTTTATTTATTGTTTTTAGCCATGTTTAACATGAAAGAAAAGAAAACCATTAATTAATAAGAAAACTTAATTCAAAATTAGTATAAAAGAAAAGGGCTGGATTCAAACCAGCCCTTTTCTTTTAATTAAAAAGCTCTTCAATCCGATCTTTGTATTTCTGATTAATTACATTTCGTTTTAGTTTCAACGTAGGTGTAAGTTCTCCCGTTTGAACAGTCCATTCAAAATCAATCAAATCAAACTTTTTAAGTTGTTCTATATTAACAAAAAAACGATTATATTTATTCATTTCTTTCAGAAAACGTTTACGTATTTCCGAATTGAGCACCATTTCTTCATTGGTTGTATAAGGATGATTTTTTACATCACACCAAGCTTTCAGATAAGCAAAATCAGGAACGATAATTGCTGCTGCAAATTTCTGGTTTTCGCCCAAAACTACAATATTATCAATAAAAGGAGACTCTTTAAACTTAGTTTCAATTAGTTCAGGATTAACGTATTTTCCACCAGAGGTTTTAAAAATTGATTTTTTTCTTCCATTCAAACGCAACTGACCTTCAGGTTCAAGAATACCCGTATCTCCGGTATGAAACCATCCATCTTCATCTATCGCTTCTTTTGTAAGTTCAGGTTCTTTATAATATCCTACCATCACACCTGGACCTTTGCAAAGAACTTCGCCATCTTCTGCAATTTTTACTTTTGTACCCGTTAATACTGGACCCACAGTTCCAAATTTTCTACCGTTTTTATCAAAAGTATTTACTGCAATTACAGGGGAGGTTTCTGTTAATCCATAACCTTCCAAAACTGGAATACCAGCTGCAGTAAAAATTCTTGCCAATCGAGGTTGCAAAGCAGCTCCACCTGAAACTATTACTTTAAAATTACCTCCTAAAGCTTCTCTCCATTTTACAAAAACCAATTTATTGGCAATAGATAATTTAAAATTGTAAAAAAAACTGTTTTTATTACCCAATTCATATTTCAAACCAACAGAAACTGCCCAAAAAAACACCTGACGCTTCAACCATTTTTGTTTGCGACCAGTATTAATTATTTTATCATAAACTTTTTCAAGCAAGCGAGGAACAGTTCCTAAAATATTTGGTTTTAACTCTTTAATATTATCTGAAATAGTACCTAAGTTTTCGGCATAATAAATTGAAATACCCAAGTACTGATACATATAATTAAGAATACGTTCGTAAACATGGCATAAAGGCAGATAACTCAATGCCCTACCTTCCGAACCAATAGGTGGTATATGCGAAAAAGCCTTAAAATTGCTTATAATGTTATAATGAGAAAGCATCACTCCTTTTGGGTTACCTGTAGTACCTGATGTGTATATAATGGTAGCAACATCATTGGTTTTAATTTGAGATTTCAATTGATTAACCAATTGAGGGTTTTGGTTTTTATTTCCCAAATCATATAATTGCTGCAAATGACTAAACCGTTGCCTGTCTTTAAAAGTATAAATCTCTTTTATTGATGGTATTTCGGGTAGAATGTGCTCAATTTTCCTCAACAATTCTTCACCTTCAACAAAAACTAATTTTACTTCGGCATGATTCAAAATATAATTATAATCAGATTCGCTGATGGTAGGATAGATAGGAAGTGGAATAGCCCCTATTTGAAGTATTCCCATATCTATCAAGTTCCATTCAGGTCGGTTGCTACTAATTATGGCAATTTTATCGCCACTAACAATACCTTTCGACAATAAGCCATAGCTTATTAAATTTGCTTTTTCTATATAATCATCAATGCTATATGTTTGCCATTGCCCATTTATTTTACCTGCTATTGCATCAGTTTTCCAACTATATTTATCTTTGTAATGATCTAATAAATCGAATATTCTGGTTATTTCCATTTTTGCTTTTTATTCATTTTTTAGTAAGACATACAAAAATAAACAATCTAAAATAAAAAATGGATAATGTATTTAATTTTTTATCAACAATTGTTTCAAATAATTTAAAAACAATATCTAAATCTGGATAAACCAAACTAAATCAAATAGTTCGACTTTTCAAATTTCCTATTGATTAATTTGGGTTAAATCATATTTTTAAATTATAACTGCAAAAAAAACAGAGGCTAAGTGTTTTTTTTAACATTTATCCACTTTTATGTTTTT
>CAZWRD010000150.1:0-7640 GCA_964636105.1 uncultured Bacteroides sp. | reverse complement strand
GTATTTTACAGACAATGTTTTTCAGCCCCGTAAATGGCAACTACCTTTAAATCAAGCAGAAAAAACAAGAATTTATCCTGATAGTTTTAAATTATTTTGGGCAGATGAAAATAAAAACATGGCTTTGTTTCATACAAATTTCAAACTAAATGCAATGGCAGAAGAAGTGGCTGTTTTTCAACGTCAGGGCGAAAATTTTGTTTTGATTGATAAAATTTCATTCGGAAATCAAAGCGATAATATCAGTTTTGGACGCTATCCTGATGGTGGAAATGCAATTGGTTTTATGAAAGCAAGTCCTTTGAAATCAAATAATACGCTAATTTCTGAAAATACAGAACTTATCCGCATTTATCCCAATCCGTTTTACGAAAAATGCAGAATAGATGCAAGTAAAATCAGCAAACCCTATGATCTGGAAATTTATTCATCTAAAGGAGAAATCATTATGCAAAGGCAAAATATTTATGATAATTCAATGGAAATTAGCAATGTAAAACTAAAATCGGGAATTTATTTTCTTAAAATTAGCGATAAGGAAAACAAAACAATTATTGCAAAAATGCTAACATACTAAAAATACAAGCATCTGCCTGAATTACAATCAATGCAGATGCTTGTATAATAATAACTTAAGCCAGTTTTGCACTTATCAAATGCATAAATTCCTGGCGGGTTTTGTCGGCTAAAAATGCACCTGTAAAATCGGAAGTAGTAGTTACCGAATTTTGTTTTTGAATACCACGCATCGACATACAAAGATGTTTGGCTTCAATAACTACAGCTACACCAAGTGGTTTTAGTGTATCTTGTATGCAATCTTTTATTTGCATGGTCAGTCTTTCTTGTACTTGTAAGCGACGGGCAAAAGCATCTACTATTCGCGGTATTTTGCTCAATCCAACAATATAACCATTGGGGATATATGCCACATGCGCCTTTCCGATAAAAGGTATCATATGATGCTCGCACATCGAGTAAATTTCAATATCTTTCACAATCACCATTTGTCGGTAATCTTCCTGAAACATAGCCGATCGTAATATATCTTCAGGATTGGCATCGTAGCCGTGTGTAAGAAATTGTATTGCTTTAGCCACACGTGTTGGCGTGTTTAGCAAACCTTCACGTTCAGGATTTTCTCCAATTAGTTTCAATATTTCGTAATAATGATGAGCCAGCTTTTTGATGGTTGCAGGATTGTATAAATCGAGTTTTTCGTATCCATCTAAATGATGCTCCTCAAAGCATTCTTTTTTTGTTTTATTATCCATTTTTGTTTTATTATCCAAAGTATTCTACAAAATTGTTTTCTGTTTCATATAATTTAATACAGTAAAGTTTAGCCCCCAATTTTTCAACGGGTTTTTGCAATTCCTCCCAAATGGCTTTTGCCAGATTTTCGGTTGAAGCCAGTTTGTCTTTCATAAAATCTACTTCCAAATTCATGTTTTTATGATCGAGTTTGTCAATAATTTTCTCGTTGATAATCTTACTCAAATCTTTAAGATTAATCAAAAATCCGGTTTCAGGGTTAATATTGCCAGCTACGGTTACAAAAAGTTCATAATTATGCCCATGCCAATTTGGATTAGAACATTTTCCGAAAATTTCCAAATTTCTTTCATCTGAATAATCGGGACGAAACAAGCGATGTGCAGCATTAAAACGCTCTCTGCGGGTAATATGTATCATATAGCTGAAATTTAAAACAAATGTAATGGTTTTTTTTATTCTGAAACGCTTTTGAGAAATATTTTTAATACTTTTGTAAAAAACAATTTTAATAGCTTAAAGTTTTGTTTAGAAGAATAATTATTTTCGTTTGTACAATACTGATTTTGAATTTTGGAGGCTTATCCCAAACCCAATGGCATGAATTTAAAAAATTAAGCTATCCCGAAAAAATTTGGGTTTTAAAACATCCATTTGTAGCACAAAGAGCCCAAGATTTTTCTCAAATTGCCCGAAAAATAGCTGACAGTTTGAAGACAACAACATTATTGGATGGCGATGCTAATGGAGGACAAGTAGATGCTTTTAGGCATGCTTATTGGATGGCATTGCTTTGCCGCGAAATTGGCTGGAGAAAAGCATACCGTTTGGGTAAAGCCCACGAAAAAGGCAATTATCTTGATTTCAAAAAACATCGGCTCGAAGATGGAAGCATGCCCGATAAGCCCTCATGCGATATGGATTTATGGAACAATAACACAGGTATAAATATCAGCCTTACTTATGGGAAAATTGATAACGATAGTTTGAAAATTATAGTGATTAACAATATTTTACAAGGCAAAATGAAAATCATTCGTAAAACTGCCAAAGGCGAATTTCTTGATAAAAACTTTCAGATAATTTCTGCTGATTCGCTAAAAGGCAGGTGGGAAAATGGGAAAGTATTAGACAATTCTGATAAAATTATTTCTAAATAAAATATAGTTCACCGTTTGGGTAACTATTAGTTGCCTAATTTGCTTCAACAGATATTGGTGCTTTGTCATCAAAGTATTTCAGTTGAAGTTGTTCGCCATCAAAAACAAGGTACGAATAGCTTTTTACCCAGTCGCCAATGTTGAGATATCTGGAAGTTTCGGAAAGCTTAAAATCGAGCGGAAGGTGTCGATGTCCAAAAATAAAGAAATCGAAATGTTTTTTTTGCAGCATTTCTCTGGCATAAACAATAAGTCGTTCTTTGTCTTCACCCAAAAAGATTTCATCAGTATTACCATTAGCAATTCGGCTTCTTCGCGAAAAATACAAGGCAAGCCCTATGCCAAAATTGGGATGAATTCGTGCAAAAAGCCATTGATTTAATCTGTTTGAAAAAACTTTTTTTATAAACTTATAGCCTTTGTCATCAGGGCCAATACCATCGCCATGACCAATGTAAAATTTCAAGTTACCATATTGTTTTTCAATGGGTTCTCTGTACATAACGGCATTCAGTTCTTTGGTAAAATAGTCGTAAATCCACATATCGTGGTTGCCTGTAAAATAATTTAGTTTGATGCCCGCATCCGTAAGTTCGGCAAGTTTGCCCAATAATCTGATATAACCCTTAGGAACAACGGTTTTATACTCAAACCAAAAATCAAAAATATCGCCAAGCAAATAAATTTCGAGGGCATCATTTTTAATTTTATCCAAAAATTTCACCATCAACTTTTCGCGTTTTAAACTACTTTCGTAATCAGGAACACCCAAATGGCTGTCGGATATAAAATATATGTTTTTTCTGTTTTCCAATGTCATTTACTTATTATTAGCCGCTTTTTCTGATAAGTTTTTTTCTTGTTCAAGCATTTTTTTCTGCTTTATTCTTTTTGCAAAGTTAATAGAATGAGAATTATTGGGCAATTTTTTTAGCAACTCATTACTAAGATTTTCAAAAACTGCAAAATCGGCCGACTCTCTAAGTACTGCTTCTCTTCCCAAAGGAAGGTATAACGCAATTAATGCAGCCAACGAACTGCTGTTGGTTTCTATAAATTGTTTTTGGAAAAGATATTGGTCTTTTAATGCATTAAAATATGCAGAATCAAGGGTTTGCTTAATCTCTGTTCTATTAGGTAATTTGATAGCTGTTTCCCATATTGCAGCTATCGAATCAAGTTTTCTTTGATTTATTTGTAAATGATTGTTTAGCTGACACAACAATTGGCTATCGTCAGAACCTTTGATACTATAGTTTTTTTCAAAATTTTCGTAATCCGCTGTTATTTCTATATTTTCTCCTTGGTCGGCAATGATTGTAATGTAATGATTATCATCTTTTTTTAACAGAAATATCGATTTTTCGTCGGGCAAATATGAAAATAAAAAATTCCCTTCTTTGTCTGAAAAGGTAGAATCAATTGTAATTTTTTCATTATACCTGAGCAATTGAAGCGATAATTTTTGGTTTTCAGAATTTTTAATCTGTCCACTAATAATAATCTGCTTATCATCAGTAACTTTGCTTTTGTTGGTACATGAAATTGCTAACGCAAATAAAAACAGTGCGATGATATATTTACTGTAAATAGCTGGTGATAAATAGCTTAAATTAAGATTAATTCTCGGTATGATCTTCATTTTCTGTAATATAAAAAACTTAAAACAATTAATTGAGTGCTAATATCGAAATAAAAGCGAATTGTCCAATTGGCTTCACTTTTTTTGTTTTTTAGTTAGGTTGAATCCACAATTTATCCTTGCACTTAGCCAAATCGTTTTTTAAACCGAAATCGGTAAATAGATTGATGTAATTTTCAACAAACGATGTCATCTCAATTTTTTTTACAAAAATACTACAAATTTTAAATGAAAAATACTTCAGAAACAGCAAAAATATAATGTCGTATTTTATATTGGTAAAAATAAATGCTTTTATTTACTTATATCTAAAATATCTTATGATGAAAAATACAATAAATAAACAAATCATATATCTTTGTAAAAAATTATAAATTATGGCAGGAGGAGGTTCTGGATTTGTACTTGATATGATTGCTCGCATAAGGGAAAATGAGGAATCACGCAAAGTAGCATTGCATAAAAGAGAACAAAATATGATGCAAAAAATATTGCATAAAACTTCAATTAAACAAGAAGAACTAAGTGAAGAAGAACTAGCAAAGATAAGACTTCAGGTTAAAAAACAACGCAAAACCGAAAACCAGCTTGTATTTTTGAAATTAATAATAACAATGGCAATATGCATTGGGATTTGTTATGCTGTTTATTTAATTTCGAATCTGTTTGTATGATTACATCGTTAGCAATGGCAATATAATAAAATAAAAAACGCTCTGAATGGCTGGCATACAGAGCGTATTTTGTTTATTATAAACAATTACAGCTTACAAATAGCTATTCTTGTCTGCAAAATCTCTACCTGCTTTCAGCGCATTGATGTTTAATTCAACCACAGCTACGCCTTTTCTGCTAAAAATTCGGCGGATTGCATTTTCAAGCGATTCGAAAGAAATACCCAAATGTGCTGATGCTGCACCTAATATAACAACATTAGCTGCTTTGGCTGTTCCCAGTTCTTTTGCTATACCTTCGGCATCTATCATAACATGACGATGTACTTTTGCAACTTCAGAATATAAACCATCTATTTCTGGATAGTTTGGTATGTTTTTAAATGGAGTTGAATTGGTAATCAACCATCCTTCAGACGATAGCATTGGCAAATAACGCAAACCTTCCATAGGTTCAACAGAAATAACGATATCAGCTTTGCCTTTTGCTATTAAATCTGAAGCAATTTCTTTATCCCCAATACGTAAATTAGATGAAACATCACCTCCACGTTGAGCCATTCCATGTACTTCTGATTGTTTTAGGAATAAACCCATATCTAATGCAGCTGTTCCGATAATTGCAGCTATTGAAAGAATTCCTTGTCCGCCAACTCCTGCGAGAATTATATCTTTTTTCATGTATAATCTTTATTTAAATTGATGAATAATTATGCTTGATCTTCTGCTTTAGCTTTTGCTTTTGCTCTTACTCTTTTGTCGATAGCTACGATACATTCGCGGCGTGGAATAATTACGGATACACCATTGTAAGCCAATTCTTCCATCATAATCTGAGTGTTTTCTTCATGATTTTTGCGAAGTGGTTTCAATATACGGATGTGTTCTTCTTCCACACCAATACCACGACAAATAGATTCGATTCTACCCTGAGCAGCTGAATTTTGTCCACCAGTCATTGCAGTAGTTCCGTTATCTAAAATAAGAACGGTTATGGGTGATTTATCATTAACAGCATCAATTAAGCCAGTAATACCCGAGTGCGTGAAAGTTGAATCGCCAATAACTGCTACTGCAGGTACCAGACCTGCATCAGCAGCACCTTTAGCCATGGTTATTGAAGCGCCCATATCTACACAAGTATTAATTGCTTCTAATGGTTTTAAAGCACCTAAAGTATAGCAACCTATATCTGCAAAAACTCTGCCTGGTTCTAATTTGATTAATGCTTCATTTAAAGCAAGATAAGAATCAGTATGAGGGCAACCTGTACACAATGCTGGTGGACGTGGAACTACATTTCCTGGAACATCAGCACCAATGGTATCAGCCATTCCTAAGGCAACTGCCACAATATTCGGATTTAATTCGCCATCACGAGGAACTGTACCATCCAAACGACCTTTGATATTTTTGCCGTTTGCCATAAAGCCTTTCAACATATCTTCAACCAATGGATAACCTTCTTCTAAAATTAAAAGCTCATCACATTCGTTGTAAATTTTTTCAACTAATTTTCTGGGTATCGGATATTGATCTATTTTTAAAACAGGGTGAGGAATTACTCTTTCAGGATAATTTTCCATTAAATAATTGAAAGCAATACCCGTAGTAATAATACCCATTTTTTTGTCAGTTCCATCAATATAATTATTGAAAGCTGATTTTTCTGATTCCATTTCAAAAAGTTCCTGATTGCTCAATAAACCTTTGTAACGGCGACGTGCAATAGCGGGTAGTAATACAAACTGACGCAAATCAGTTGGCAATTTCATTTCGTTTTGTTTTTTGGTTTCGCTTTTGCGAGAAACACCTGCTCTAGAGTGAGCCATACGGGTAGTTATTCTCATCAATACAGGAATCATGTATTTTTCTGATAATTCAAAACCATAATGTACCATATCGTAAGCTTCTTGTTGGTTGCTTGGCTCCAAAATGGGCATCATAGCAAATTTACCAAAAAACCTTGAGTCTTGTTCATTTTGAGATGAATGCATTGAAGGATCATCGGCAGAAACTATTATCATTCCACCATTAGCACCTGTAATTGCTGAATTAATAAACGGATCAGCTGCTACATTTAATCCAACGTGTTTCATACAAACCATTGCTCTTTTGCCGGCATACGACATACCTAATGCAGCTTCCATGGCTGTTTTTTCGTTGGTTGACCATGAACAACGAATTCCTTTTTGTTGAGCTTCTTTAGAATGCTGTACATACTCGGTAATTTCAGTAGATGGTGTTCCGGGATAAGCATAAATACCGGACAATCCGGCATCAATAGCTCCTTGAGCAATAGCCTCATCTCCTAATAACAATAACTTTTGCATATTATGTTTATTTTTATATGTTTATATAAATGATTTTTACAAAAAAATATTTTACAAAACTATGCAAAATTTTGATATTTGAAAAATTTAAAATGATGTGTTTGCACTTTTTAAGTGGTTTTCTTTTGAGAAGTAAATACTATGTTATACCAAAGTGAATTATAAACAAATTCATACCTTTATGGTATAATGCCAATCAGAAATATGTTATAGTTTCAAAAGCGAAGCGAATTGGACTATTCACTTTCATTTCGGTATTATTATACTTATTCTCTTTAAATACCAATATTTGATATGCGTTTTGATTGTTAGAATTATTTCAAATTAAACTCAAATTAATCAATAGGAGACTTGAAAAGTAGAACTTATTGATTTAGTAAGCTTAACCCCGATTTAGTTATTGATTTACAATATTTTAAATAATTTAATTACACGCACATGCAGGATTCGATTGCTCATTTTCAAATTGGCAATTAGGGTTAAACAATTTTATTGCCAATAATTTCTGTTATTTTTCTAGTCGTTAATATAATATTTATACGCATTTACTCATTGA
>CAZWRD010000149.1:0-7680 GCA_964636105.1 uncultured Bacteroides sp. | reverse complement strand
ACATTGGTAAATCTAATAACACCTGAAAATGTAAACAGAACAATTGCTCCAGGCGATACAGTAAATTATATTTTCAATGCAAAAGCAAATCTTTCGGTTGCTGCAACACATATTGATTCAACTTTCCAATTGAAAGCTTGGGTTAATTTAGTTGGAGACTTAACAAATGCGAATGATTCCGCTCAATTATCAACATTATCATCATATACACCTATTGCTCCAACTGCTAACAGTTTTAATTGTGGTTATGGATCAACAGTTACTTTAACTGCTAATTCAAGCGATACATTATACTGGTACGATGCCATTACAGGTGGAAATTTCCTTGGAAAAGGTATGTATTTTACTACACCTGCATTATTTTCTTCTAATACTTATTATGTAGAAGCAAAAGCAAGTACACCAGCAAATGTTCAAATTGGTGCAGGAACTTCATCTCAATCCTATCCTTTTAATATTTATTATGGTTTCGGTAGAAGTGCAGCAGTTTATAAAGCCTCTGAAATTGGAGGAAGAGGTTTAATAAATTCTCTACAATATCAAGTAGGTACAACATCAACCAATGCAGCTCCTATCAAAATTTATATGAAGGATATTGCAACTGAAACCATGACTGCTCAAAACTGGGCTTCATTAACTTCGGGTGCTATTTTGGTTTATGATGGAACCGTAACTTTCAACCAAAGCGGCTGGAAAGAAATTATCCTTTCTTATCCTTATAACTTTACATCGGGAAATCTGATGATACTATGCGAAGCCAACTATGGTGGCGGTGGTAATACAGCTTATCCTAAATTTAATTATACCACAACAGCATTAAGCGGAACGCATCAATCTTATCAACAAGATAATAGCGCTCCAAGCGGTGATTTAACATTAAATTCATCACGTCCGAATGTTAAAGTAAATATTGCTTTGGGTGGATGTGCAAGTCCGAGAGTTGCTGTAAATGTAAATGTTTCTGCTCCTCCTCCAATTGATTTGGGTACTATGCAAATCACTTCACCTGTTGTTTCTGTTCCGGCTGCTGTTTCGCAAGCTGTTAATGTAAAAATCAAAAACTTTGGTTTAACTGCTTTAACTTCTGCAAACATTAATTATCAGATTGATAACGGAACTGTAAATACTTTTGCATGGACTGCTACTCCAGCATTGGCTTTTGATTCTACTAAAGTAATTACAGTAACAAATATTGCTTTTGCTCCTGGTTTACACAAAATAAAAGCATGGACTAGTCAACCTAATAATCAGCAGGATACCATTGCAGCTAATGACACTATTTCAACCAGCTTCCTTGCAAGTTTACATGGCACTTATTCTATAGGTGATACTACAGGCGGAGTTCAAAAAGATTTCCCTGGTTTTACTTCGGCAATTCAAGCACTTACAATTGCAGGTGTTTCTGATGCTGTAATATTCTTAGCTGATACAGGCACTTATACCGAACAAATCAGAATACCACAAATTTATGGTGCTGATGCTAACAAAACCATTACTTTCCGTTCGGTAAATAATGACAGTACCAAAGTGAAACTACAGTTTGCTGCTACATCTGCTGCTAATTATATTGTAAAACTTGATAGTGCTGATTATATCCGTTTTGAAAAAATGACAATCAAATCTACTGCTACTTCCTATGGAAGAATAGTGGAAATGAGCAATGCTGCAAATTACAATGTAATCAGCAATTGTATTCTGGATATGCCATCCACAACATCATCAAGTGTTGCTGGTATATATTCTAACGGAAATAATCATTATAATACATTTGAAAACAATGTTATAAACAATGGATATTACGGAGTTTACGTATATGGAACAAGTACTGCTATTTCACAAAAAGGAAATATTATCAGAAATAATAAAATCAATAATTATTATTACTATGGTATTTACACATATTATCAGGATACTATGCAAATTGCAAATAATACCATTAAAACTATTACAAGTGGTTATTATAATTATGGCATTGCTGCCAATTACAGTCATAATTCTGTAAAAGTCAGTAAAAATACCATTTCTATCAATTCTACTTCTACCTCTACTTACGGAAGTTTGTACGGAATTTATATAAACTATTGTACTTCAACTGCTACTACCAGAAATCTGATTTCAAACAATGCAATTAGTATTGAAGGTGGTACTTCAACTGCATCAATTTATGGTATATATAATTACTATTCTAATTATCAGAATATTTATTATAATTCTGTAAATATGATTTCTGCATTTACGCAATCAAGAGCATTTTATATTAGCGGAGGTAGCGAAAACAGAATTATCAATAATAATTTTGCTAATAATGGTGGTGGTTTTGCTTATTATTCAGGCTCAACAACCGCTGCTTCAGCTTCTGATTTTAATAATCTTTATACAACAGGAAGTATTCTTGCTTATTATAATTCTGCCAACAAAAATACTTTGGCTGATTTTATTACAGCAAGTAGTAAAGACTTAAACTCACAATCAATTAATCCATTATTTGTTGCTAATCATAATTTACATTTGCAATCAACTACATTAAGTGCTAATGCAACACCTATTGCAGAAGTTACAGATGATATTGACGGCGAATTGAGACATTTAACTGCACCTACCATCGGAGCAGACGAATTTCCGTTGTATCAGTTTGATGCTGGTGTTGTAGCTATATTAAATCCGGCTGCTATCGATACAGAAGCTGTGGTAGTTCCTGTTAAAGTAATCGTTAAAAACTTTGGCACTGACACCATTACATCAATGACTGTAAATTATAAAGTAAACAACGGTGCTGCTGTGGCATTTACCTATAACGGGCATTTGGCTTCATTAAAAACCGACACTATTTCATTATCAAATCTAAGTATTCCTGCCGGCAATAATAGCATTTGTGCTTACACAACTTTAAACGGAGATGTAAATCAGATGAATGATCAAAGCTGTAAAAACTTCTTTGGTATGCCTTTGTTTGATGCTCAGATTACAAAAGTTTCGCCAATTAATGGTGGTTGCGGTTTAACTTCTGATACAGTTAAAGTTTGGATTAAAAACAAAGGTATTAATGCTATAAACGGCAATATTACTGCAAGCTACAAATCGAACAATAATGCGGTAGTTACTCAGAATGTTACAAATGTAATTGCTAGTAACGACAGTATTTTATTTACATTCAACACCGTTGTTAATTTAGCTGCTACTGCTGCTGATATTGATTTTAATATCAAAGCATGGGCTACTTTAACCAACGATAATAATCATGCAAATGATACTGCATCAACTGTTGTAAACTCGTTTTATACACCTGCAGCACCTGTTGCAAATAATGTAAGTATTCCTTTCGGAACTTTTGCTACTTTGCAAGCTAATTCTATAACCAATGCACCTTTAATCTGGTACGATACCATAAGCGGAGGTACAAAAATTGATACAGGTAGTGTTCATATTACGCCTACTTTATATGCAAATGACACATTATATGTTGAAGCAAGCACACTAACTGATGTTAATGCAACTATAGGAACAGCTACAAGTACACAACAGGCTCCGTTTAACGGAAACTGGGGTTACTCGAGAAGTGCTGCCATTTATACTGCCAACGAGATAAACGGAAACGGAAATATTGAAAAACTGGCATGGGATGTTTCAAGCAGTGCTTCAACCAATTTCCCAGTAAAGGTTTATCTGAAAAATGTTTCTAATTCAATAATGACTGCTCAGACCTGGAATGATTTGAAAACCGGTGCAACTTTGGTTTACGACGGAACTAAAAGTTTCAGTACAACTGGCTGGAACGAATTTATTTTATCTAACCAATTTGCTTACAACAACACTTCTAATCTGATGGTTTTATGCGAAACCAACTATGGTGGTGCAGGTAACAGCAATTATCCTAATTTCAGATATACTTCAGGAGTTTCAGGCTCGCATCAAACAATACAGGATGATGATTATGAACCTACTTTTACAGGTACTTTAACTACATCAAGACCAAATATTAAAATTATAAGTGCACCTAAAGGTTGTAAAAGCCCGAGAGTTGCTGTAGTTATTAATGTTTCTCCGCAATCGCCAAAAGATGCGGGTGTTATTGCTATTGTTTCGCCATCAAATGGTGTAAATATGAGTAATCAGGAAGTGGTTAGCGTTAAAATTAAAAACTACGGAAGTACAGCTATTCAGAATTTTGCAGTTAAATATCGTATCAACAACAATGCAGTAGTTACAGAAAATGTAAGCAGCAGCATTGCTCCAAACGATACTTTAACTTATACTTTTACTCAGAAAGCTGATTTGCACGTTTTAAATACTACTTATATTTTTAAAGCATTTACATCGCTTACTGCTGATGCTTCTGCTTTAAATGATACTACAACAAAATCGGTTACCAATTCTGATCCGGTTTATTGCGAATCGAAAGCTACTTCAACAGTTGATGAAGATCTGGGACAGGTTATTTTTGCCGGTATTAATAATGGTAATCCGTTACCAGTATTAAATAATGCCAATGCTAATCAAACTTATAATGATTATACTTCATTAGCTCCTGCAAATATTCAGGCTGGCAGAACTTATCCTATTTCATTAAGTATAATATTCGAGGACAATTCATATACCGGAAAAGTAAATGCTTATATTGATTATAACAGAAACGGAAACTGGGATTTACCACAGGAACTTGCTTTTACTGCAGTTTATGACGGAACAGCAAATTCAACCGTTACCGGAAATGTTAGCGTTCCATTTAATGCATCTGCCGGATTGAGCAGAATGAGAATTGTTGTTGACGAATCGGATGTGGCACCAGCTTGCGGAACTTATTCATGGGGTGAAACCGAAGATTATTCAGTAAATATCGTTCCTCCTATTCCGCACGATGCAGGTATTGTTGCTATTACCGATGTAAATACTTATTTACCATACAACGCAGCTAATTCTGTAAGTCATAAAATTGTTATCAGAAACTACGGAAGCGATTCTTTAAGTGCTGTTACTGTGAAGCATAATGTTAACGGCACTATTAACACCTTTTACTGGACCAAGACTCCTGCTTTACAATCGTTAGAGACAGACACGATTGCTATTACAAACATTGCAATTCAGGCTGGCATGAATATGATTGATGCTTATACCATTTTGGCTGGCGATACCAATTATGTGAATGATACAGTTCATAAAAAAATCTTCAAAGAATCTTTATTTACGATTCCTTTTGCTGATAATTTTGATATGAGCAGTTTGTGGTTTGCTAGCGATACCAATGCTTCTTTTGCAATCAACAATTTGTGGGAACAGGGTGCTCCTACTGCAAGTGTTATCAATGCTGCTCATAGCGGAAGCAATGTATGGGCTACCAATCTGGATGGAAACTATGTTGGAAACAACATCAGCGTTTTATACTCGCCTAAATTTAATATGGCCGGTATGACTGCCGATACTTTGAAATTCTGGCAATGGCGCAATTTCGGAAGTGGTGCTTACGGACGTATTGAATACCTGAACGCTCAAAACGGTTGGATACAATTAGGCAGCCAGAACGATGTAAATGCATCTAACTGGTACAATTCTGCAAATGGTTTTGATACCATAAGCAATGGCTGGGAATTGTCAACTTATAAATTGAATAGTATTAGCAATATTGGCGGTATAACTCAGTTCAGATTTATATTTACTGCCAGTGCTACCACTACTCCTTTAAACGGATGGGCTATTGATGATTTTAAATTATCGTTGGCTCCTTTGGCTAAAGATGCTGGTGTAATTGCAATAACTACGCCTAGCAATACTTCTTTTGTTGGCGATACAGTTTATCCTGTAGTTACCATCAAAAACTTTGGTACCGATCCTTTAACTTCTATTCCTGTGAAATATCAGGTGAGCGGTAGTACAGTGGTTGTGGCTACATGGACTGGTAATTTGTTGCCGGGAAATACAGTAAACTACACCTTCCCTACCCGCTTTATTGTTAATACCAATAGTTATTCTATCTGTTCGTTTACAGCAGTTCCTACTGATGTTTACTTTATGAACGACTCGAGCTGCAAAGCCGTTACAGTTAATCCTGCTTTGCTTGATGTGGCTGTTACACAAATAATGTCTCCGGGCGATACTGCTGCAAGTGGTTCTACTGCTACTATCAAAGTAAAAATCAAAAACTTCGGTTCTACTGCTGTTACTTCTGTTCCGGTAGTATTCCAACGTGGTTCGGCTACTCCGGTAACTGAAACATGGACTGGTGCCGCCCTTAATACAGGCGACGAAGTGATTTATACTTTTAATGCTACATTTACAGTGGCAGTGGGTAGTCAGTTCTCGTTGTGTGCTTATACCAATCTGGCTGGCGATGCTTATCCGCAAAACAATAAAATCTGCAAAACAGTTGTTATTGGTTCGGTAGGTATTAACGAAGCTGATGCTGATGGTTTATGGCTGGGACAAAACGTTCCGAACCCAAGCAATGCCATTTGCAATATAGCATACAATCTTCCATCGGAAGGCAATGTTGTATTTAATATGGTGAATATGGTAGGACAAACGGTTTACAGCCAACGCATAAAAGCTGATGCCGGACGCAATCAGTTACATATTAATGTAAGCGAACTGCCAAACGGAGTTTATTATTATGCTATTGAATTTGAAGGCAAACGCCTTGTAAAGAAAATGGTGGTAAACAAGTAAACTTAGTTTTATACATAATTAAAAAGCCCGTCCGGAATATTTTCGGACGGGCTTTTTTTTGTAAGCTTTTAGGCAATACGACTAAAAGTTGTGATTTTTTTATTTTTCATATAAGTTCATATATTCAGTTGGATTATAAACTTTTAATCCTGAGTATTTATAATCGATTTTGTTTCGTGTTATAATTATTTTAATATTATTTTGTTTTGCAGTTTCACATTGAACCGCATCTTCAAAATCTTTCATTTCTGAATTTAATGCACTATTAATAACTTCTTCATCAACACCAATTACTTTTACTATGCTGAAAGAATTTTTCAGAAAAATGATAGCGTCTTCGTGTCCTTTGGCCTTTTTTAAAACATAGTAAATATCAGTTATTGACGATGCTGTAATAAAGCCTTTTATTTGGTTTTTTACGAGAAAAAGTATCAGATTTTTAGCGTCTTCTCCAAATTCCTGACGCTGTAAAGCAAAATCCAAAATGATATTTGTATCAATAAGAATTTTTTTCATTTTATTTGCTTATAATTGCGTTATACCTTATATCGTCTGTGTCAATAATCGGAAAATAGCCAAACCATTTATTAATAAATTCTTCTGCTTCTTTTACTTTGGGTTCAGGTTCATTTTCAATTTTATATAAGATTAACACTTCCACTTTTCTTGACTTTAATTTTTGAAAATTTGGAATTTGTATCATACCATTTTCCAAAATAGTGGTTTCAAATTTATATGCTTCCATTTTTTTCTTTTTTTACAAAGATACAATTTTTTTGCACAAAGTTAATCAAGTGTATTATTTATCAATTTCATCTATTCACCATAACGTTTGGTTAGGTTTGAAAAATCAAAGCTTTACATCATTATTTTAATTAAAAAGCCCGTCGGATATTGTTTCGGACGGGCTTTTTTTGTTGGTTAACGTTGATGGTTTTGTGTAAAGACAGGTTTACAATCTCTACTTTCTTTTGTAATTAGCAACTTAGTCCTGCATTCGCTTTTCGCAAAAATCAACAGCTT
>CAZWRD010000148.1:0-7708 GCA_964636105.1 uncultured Bacteroides sp. | reverse complement strand
ACAAAGAAACCATAGCAGCCGAAGTAGAAATAGTGCTGGTATAAACAATAAAAAATAAATACCCTCCGGCATAATTAAATTTGTTGGAAGGTTTTTTGTTTTTTAGAATTAATGTATATTTGCAAGAGAAATAATAAATAGGATATGGGCAAAGTTATTGAGCAGTCAAAACAAAAAGAGAGAAATAAAACAATAAAAATAAGCAAAGACAATTTTTGGGGATTTAACTGGTTGGTTCGAACTTCTCCCTTTAATCTAATCTTACTTATGGCATTTATACCCTTTTTGTTTTTTGTGTGGCTTTTCAAAGTTGGACAGCTCTCAGAGAGAAAGTTATCATTAAAACCTGATTACTTATTCAGAATTCTTTTGGTAATATTTTCACTTGGAATTACGCTATCCTTTTCAATCTCTATAATGGGAATAATTCCCAATTTTGTTAAAATCTTTAATTCTATTTTCTGGTTAATCTATTTGAGTTTTATATATGTTGACATTTACATAACGAAATTGACCTTTAAAGTTGAAAACAAAAAGAAATACAGTTCAGGTATAGCAGACAAAGTAGTCCGGTTTTTTATGCTTTCAACATTAATGCTCGGAGCATTTCTTCTTCAGCCGAAATTTAATAAATTGTTTGCTAAAGATTAAAAACAGAAACTAACCTTTAAACGAACTAACTCCCCCGCCAATAAGTTTCTGATATTTGTAAACAAAGAAACCATAGCAGCCGAAGTAGAAATAGTGCTAGTATAAACTATATATACAGAAGTTGTAAGCAGTTGTAAAATAGACAACTTGCATTTCAATCATAAAAAGACTATTTTTGCAAAGACAAATAATAATTTATGCAAAAAGTATTGATTAGCAAATAGTCTGTATTATTTCAAAACCACTTATTTTCCTCATAATTCTGATGCTACTGCCCCATTTACCCTTATTGTGGATAAATTTCACTACTTTTGCCGCTCAAAAAAAATAAATACATGATTTCAGTTGACGGACTTACGGTTGAATTTGGAAATACAACCTTGTTTAAGGATATTTCTTTTGCAATAAACGAGAAAGATAGAATTGCACTAATGGGTAAAAATGGTGCTGGCAAATCTACATTACTCAAAATAATTGCAGGTGTAAAGTCTGCTTCAAGAGGAAATATTTCGGCTCCTAAAGATGCGATAATTGCTTATTTGCCTCAGCATTTGATGACCGAAGATAATCGTACGGTTTTTGAAGAAGCTTCGCAGGCTTTTGCTCATTTGTTTGAAATGCAACACAGAATGGATGAACTTAATCTTCAGTTGACAACTCGTACTGATTATGAATCGGAATCCTATTATGCTATTATCGAAGAGGTGTCGGCTTTGAGCGAGAAGTTTTATACTATTGAGGATATTAACTTTGATGCCGAAGTGGAAAAGATATTAATGGGTTTGGGCTTTGTACGCGAAGATTTTGCGAGACCTACAAGCGAATTTAGCGGAGGTTGGCGTATGCGTATTGAGCTTGCCAAGATATTGCTTCAGAAACCTGACCTGATACTGCTTGATGAGCCAACCAATCATTTGGATATTGAATCGGTACAGTGGCTCGAAGACTTTTTGATTAACAACAACAAGGCTGTTATTGTGATTTCTCACGATAGGGCTTTTGTTGATAATATTACTACACGAACCATTGAAGTTACGATGGGACGTATTTATGATTATAAGGTCAACTATTCGAGTTATTTGCAATTGCGTAAAGAACGCCGCGAGCAACAACTGAAACATTATAACGAACAGCAGAAGTTTATTGCCGAAAACGAAGATTTTATCGAGAGATTTAAAGGTACCTATTCAAAAACCAATCAGGTGCAATCGAGGGTTAAGATGCTAGAGAAACTAACGTTGGTTCAAATAGATGAGGAAGATACATCCGCATTAAAACTGAAGTTTCCACCTTCGCCACGTTCGGGAAACTATCCGGTAATTGTTGAAGATATGAGTAAGAAATATGACGAACATCTGGTTTTTAAGAATGCTTATTTAACATTGGAAAGAGAACAACGTGTGGCTTTTGTTGGTAAAAACGGCGAAGGTAAATCTACACTGGTAAAAGCCATTATGGGTGAAATTGATTTTGAAGGCAAGGTGAGTTTGGGGCATAATGTGATGGTAGGTTATTTTGCACAAAATCAGGCTTCGCTTTTAGATGAGTCGAAAACAGTTTTCCAGACAATAGATGATGTGGCTGTGGGTGATATCAGGAATAAAATAAGAGATTTGCTAGGTGCTTTTATGTTTGGCGGCGATGATATAAACAAAAAGGTAAAAGTGCTTTCGGGCGGGGAGCGTACCCGACTGGCTATGATAAAATTATTGCTGGAACCTGTTAATTTACTTATCCTCGACGAACCTACCAATCATTTGGATATGAAAACCAAGGATATTTTAAAGGATGCTTTGAGGGATTATGATGGTACTTTGATATTGGTTTCGCATGATCGTGATTTCCTGGACGGATTGGTTGATAAAGTTTTTGAATTTGGGAATAAGGGAATTAAAGAGCATCTGGGTGATATCCAAAGTTTTTTGAGTAAGAAAAAAATGGATAATCTGAAGGAGATTGAAAGGAAATAAATTTTGTTTTGGTTTGCTTTTTATTTTTTTGATTTAATTGACAACAAATAAATACTTACGGCTATTGCAATGGCAATAAGTATTATATCAGCAATAATGTTGTTGATTAAAAACAGTACAGAAAACAAAATACTTGTCCAAACCATAGTAATAGCTATTATTTTAGATTTAAGGGGAATCCCATTGCCATTGCGGTAATTGTGTATGTATGAGCCAAAATATCGGTTGGTAATAAGCCAGTTGTAAAATCGGGGAGATGTGCGTGCAAAAATAGCTGCTGAAAGTAATAAAAATGGAGTAGTTGGCAAAACAGGTATAAAAATACCAGCAAAGCCAAGACCAACTGAAATAAATCCGATGATTAACAGTAATATATGTATTGGTTTTTTGATATTTTTGTATTCTTCTCCCATTTTTTTATTTAAAACCTATGGCAAATATACATTTTTTTATTGGAGTTTAATAATCGGTTTATGTTTGGCACAAATTAATCAATAAGACACTTGAAAAGTCGGACTATATGATTTTGTTGGGTTAATCCCGATTAAGTTATAGCTTTAAATTATTTCAAACAATTTAATTACAACAACTTAAAACGATTGCTCATATTCAAATGAGCAATTTGGATTTAATTGCGATAGGAGAAAGAAATTAGGATTTTTATTAAAAATGATTTTTTATTTTAGTTTATCAAATCTAAATCTTGCATTTGTAAGTTGAATTCAGCTTCTAATTTTTGAAAAGTTTATATTCATATTCATCTGCAAATTTATTCTTAAGCCTCATTTGCTGCTTTAACTCTTTAATTACCGAATCGTAACCATAATCGGAGAAATTGAGTTTTGTTTCATCACTCATAAATGAAAAACAAAAACTTGATTTCTTATTAATTTTTGTTGATGAAATCAATATATTAATATATTTTTGTGATTGGTTTTGCGATAAAATTTCTTTAAAACTTTCATTAATAAGTGATGTGTATGAATCAATTGTTTTCTTCCCTCCTCTTTCTTCAAAATAATTACAATTGATAAATTCTATTTCGTTTGTTTCGTATTTCTTAAAAATTTCCCATAACTCGGGATTTAATATTAATATGTCTGAATTTCCAAATCTTCCAACTCTGCCTAACATGGCAAATGTCTCAATTTCTGATAACTTCTCGTATTCATCAATATTTTGTATTCTTAATGATGGCAAGTATAAACCGCTGATATCTTTTTGGTTGTAAGTTAGGCTGTCTAAAATGCATTTTAAATCGTTATTGTATTCATAGCCATAAGATTGAATTGGGACATCAACTCTGCCAATTCTTATTTTTGCTTCAAATTGATTAAAAACAAGAAGTTTTCTTTTGTATTTATATATTTCATCATTGTTGTAAAGTAATAATTGAGCAAATTCTTTATATTTTATCGAATCGTGTTTTATATAATCTTGTAAATATTTTTTCATATTTACGCTATCGTTTACATAGCTTAGTGCATTGGATAATAGATATTCATGATCGCCTAATGCTTCACTTAATCGACAGAAAAAGTCAAAAGCTTCAGAATTGGTTCTAAATTTAACATTGCCTGTCCAATAAAATTTGGTCTTTATTTTACTAGCTTCCTGAATACTCAAAGGTAAAATATTGAAATTAAATTTGGAGAAAAGGTGGTTAGGATATCTTACTTTTTTAAGTACACCATTTATTTTAACTGTATCCATATATCTTTCTGTTATAAAATTACTTTCCCAGTTCATGGGATATAAATAACAATTTTTTCTTATCGATTCAAGCAAATATTTGATATAAGTGATATTATCGGGATCGTTTATGTGAAATCGAAAGGCTTTTTCAGTGCAATCATAATATTTGTGTTGTTGCATCAAACATTTCAATATTTCTGGAGCAGCTTCTTTTTTAAATCTTTTAAAGGATTCATTGCTAACAATATAATACGGCAAAGTATCGTTGCGAAATCGGTTGTAAAACGATTGTAAAGCCATATATCTTTGGCCAGCTAGCGGATGATCTGTTTCTTTAAGATTTACAAAAGAAAAAGTGCGAAACAGTAAATTGTTTTCCAACCGACCCATCATTTCGAATGCATTCATCATTGCTTTGATGTTGTATTTTGATTTTTTCATAAGTTGCATTGCCATTGAATCGGCTTGTAATTCATCTTTTATTGTATAAATGTTTGATAGTTCTTCCGATTCGCCAAGTAAACCCAAATCAAATTCTCCTTTTCTTTCAGCAATAAAATGATATAAATTATGGTCTAACAAATAATGTGAAAATTCATGTGCCAATACAGATGCTAGTGTGGCCTCATCAGCAATTTCATTAAACAATCCAATATTAACAAATATGCAACCTGAGCCAAATGCTAAAGCGTTGAAACTTCCATCTTTCGTCAAATACACATGAATATTTTTGTTGCTTTTATGCTCTTCGGGTAATATTTCTTGCATTACTTTGTTTAAATATTCTTCAAATTCGGGTTTGTCATTATATATATAGTTGCTATTGACTAAAATACTACTCATATATGCAGTTTGAGCTGCATAAACAAATGTCATATTTTTATAAATATCCTTTTTTAGATTTATATTTATTGAATCATAAATATGATGAAATATTTCTTTGCTTTGTAAGTTGTGAAAAGAACTTACCTGATTATTATTGATTTGAGTGAAGGCAAATTTGGAGTTAAAACATAAAAGTGCGATGAGTGAGGTAATTAATATTACTCTTTTAAACGATAGGGTTTCGATTGCTTTCAGTTTAATATAAGTCATAGATATTTAAGTTTTATGTTGTTATATTTGAAACAGTATAAATATTTATTCTTGCAAAAGTATAGTTTTTCAATTAAAATAAAAACAAAAACTCCGAACAAAATGAATGGTATTAGCCTAAAGAAACTGTTTAAGCTATTGTCAGCAGGACATTAACTTTATATAAAACAACATTAATGTCATACGGACAATAAGATATTTCTTTATTAATAACTTCTATGGATTTAAATGCCCTAAGGGTAATGCTAAAAATTCAATTTATACTTTGAAAACAACTATATATTTTCCTCTCAATATAAAACTATATTCTCAAATATTGCATTCTACGCATTGCTATCTAAGGTATCTCTCCGCCAATTACTATAAAAATTAGCGATATAATCAGATATTTTAAATGCCATCTGAATAAAAATTATTAAATTAGCGGCATAAATAATAAAAAACAGTATGTATGATGCCGATTGATAAAAATCAAAGACTTTACTCACTCGATGTATTGCGTGGAATAGATATGTTTTGGATAATAGGTGCCGAAGAAATATTTCACAGGCTGGCCGAGATAACCCATTCGCCATTTTGGGAAGCTTTATCATTACAATTTACACATCCACTATGGGATGGCTTCGCTTTTTACGATACTATTTTTCCATTATTCCTGTTTTTGGCAGGCGTTGCTACCCCATATTCAATAGGTAAGCAGCTCCAAAACGGCAAGCCGGCCAATCAGTTGCTATGGCGTGTTATCAAAAGAGGTTTAATATTGGTATTGCTTGGCGTTATATACAACAACGGACTTC
Source organism: uncultured Bacteroides sp. (assembly GCA_964636105.1). GTDB lineage: Bacteria > Bacteroidota > Bacteroidia > Bacteroidales > JACABE01 > JACABE01. Next base: position 1,500 of record CAZWRD010000148.1, on the reverse strand, counting down.
AATTGCTGCCATTAAGCGAAGTACGTATTCCCAGTGTATTAGGACGAATTGGTCTGGCATATATGTTTGCCAATATTATTTATTTATATTTCAAACAACGCGGACAACTTTTCTGGTTTGCAACTTTGCTTATTGGCTATTGGCTTTTACTAATGTTTACATCGGCACCGGGCTTTCCGGCAGGCACATTAAGCATCGAAGGCAATTTTGCATCCTATATCGACAGAATGATAATACCCGGACATCTCTACCGCGATATTCATGATCCCGAAGGTTTATTATCAACCCTTCCGGCAATATCAACTGCACTATTGGGAATATTCACCGGAACCATGCTCAGAAATACCACCAAAGAAAACGCCCGCAAAACCGTTTTACATATTCTGGCTACCGGAGCATTGCTTATAATTCTTGCTCAGATATGGAGTTTGGTTTTCCCGATTAACAAAAATCTGTGGACAAGCTCATTTGCATTACAATGCGGAGGCATCAGCATGCTATTGATGGGCACATTTTATTATATAATAGATGTATTGGGCTATCAAAAATGGGGTTTCTTCTTCAAAATAATCGGAATGAATTCGATTTTAATATATATTTCGAGCGTTTTTATCAATTGGCAGTTTACCACAAATGCCATGTTTAAATGGCTGGGACAAATGACCGGCGAACCTTATAATGCTTTAATAATGGTATTTTGCTTATTGGCAGTTCAATGGGGCTTTTTATATTTCCTATATAAAAAAGGAGTTTTTTTAAGGGTATAATTAAAATAAATATTTCAAAAGATATGCTTGTTGCAGGAAGTATCCGAAATAAGCTTTTTAAAAACAAACAAATAGTTTTGTTGTTAAATTTGGAAAACGTAAACAATGGATACAAACAATACAACAAAAATAACTGTACAGACAATCGTAAATTGTAATATAGCAAAAGCCTGGTACCTATGGACAAATCCTTTAGATATAAAGGCTTGGAACAATGCAAGTGCTGACTGGCACACAACCAATGCAGTAAATAATTTGCATATAGGAGGCAGATTTAGTTACCGCATGGAAGCCAAAGATGGCAGCTTTGGATTCGATTTTTGTGGAACATACAAAAATGTAATATTACATAAACAGATTAATGTAATATTGGATGATAATCGCGAATTAGATATCAGCTTTATTTCCAAAGGCAATACAACAGAAATCATTGAGTGTTTTGATGCCGAAAATCAAAACCCTGCCGAACTCCAGCGTTTTGGCTGGCAAAGCATATTAGATAATTTTAAAAAACATGCCGAAAGCAAATAGCACAAACAAAACATAATGACACATCAATTAATACCTTGCCTTTGGTTCGACAATAAGGCAGAAGAAGCCGTAAATTTTTATGTTTCGGTATTTAAAAATTCAAAGATTGAAAACATCAGCCGCTTTGGAAAAGAGGGTTTCGAAATTCACCATCAACCCGAAGGCACGGTACAAACCATTGATTTTGTTATTAACGGACAAA
>CAZWRD010000147.1:0-7712 GCA_964636105.1 uncultured Bacteroides sp. | reverse complement strand
CACAGGAAGAAGCTAAATTAGCTGTAGAATGTGGTTACTGGCACTTATTCAGATACAACCCGATGTTGGCTGAAGAAGGCAAAAATCCATTTATTTTAGATTCAAAAGAACCTGAATGGGATAAATTCCAGAATTTCTTAAACAGCGAAGTTCGTTACTCTTCTTTGAAGAAAACATTCCCAAAAGAAGCAGGCGAATTATTTAAAATTGCTGAAGAAAATGCAAAATGGAGATATGATGGTTACAAACGTGTAGCTGCAATGGATTACACAAAATAAATAAACAATTCATATAATTTAGTTTTTTAGAAAAACCGCTTTGAAATCAAAGCGGTTTTTTTTGTTTTCAATAACTAAATTATTTCAGTATTATATGTATTTTTGTTTCCAATAAATTTAACTACTATCAATTCAATTATATGAGAAAATTATTCCTTATATTATCTTTTTTCCTCTTCTTTTTAACATGTAAAGCAGACTATTTTAATAATCTCCCTTATACAATTATGCAACCAAATGGCAAAACTATTCATTGTTTTGTATCAGGTGATGAATATTTTAACTGGATACACGATGAAAATGGATATACCATTATTCAGGCTGACAATGGTTATTATTACTATGCAATTAAGGACGGTGATGTAGTAAAACCTTCAAAATATATAGTAAACACGATTAATCCTGAAAAAGCAGGATTAAAGAAATGGGTAAAAATTTCAAATGAGGAGTATCAACTCAGACGTGAAGAAATCTTAGAAACAAATAAAAACTCAATTAATTCGAGCAAGGCACCACATAGTGGAATTTTGAATAATTTAGTTGTATATATCAGATTTTCTGATGATACAGAATTTACGATTAACAGACAAGATTATGATGACAAATTTAATCCAACTTCAAGTTTTTCTTTAAAATCTTATTATTCAGAAGTATCATATAACAACCTAACAATTAATAGCACGCATTACCCAGAATGTCAACTTACCACCAATTTATCTTATCAAGATATGCATCCAAGAAGTTATTTTCAACCCTATAATGCAACTACAAATCCTAACGGATACTTAGGTTCAAATATGCGAAGAGAAAGAGAACATCAGTTATTGGCGGATGCTATCGATTGGATAAATATCAACTCCCCTATCTCATCTAACCTTATTATTGATGGCGACGGAGATAACAAAGTTGATAATATGTGTTTTATAATCAGAGGAAATAGTGGTGCTTGGAGTAATTTATTGTGGGCACACCGTTGGTCGTTAAGCTCACAAAATGTGTACATCAATGGAAAAAAGGTTTACGATTACACATTTCAACCCGAAAATCAGGTAAATGTTAGAACATTATGTCATGAAATGTTTCATGCTTTAGGTGCTCCTGACCTATATCATTATAATGATCAGGGCACTATATCTCCTGTTGGTTCGTGGGATTTAATGGAAAGTGGTGGAGGACATATGCTTACATATATGAAATGGAGGTATTCTAACAAAACCTGGATAAACTCAATACCAGAAATAACAACTTCAGGAACTTATACCTTAAATCCAATTACCAATCCTGTAAATAATTGTTTTAAAATACGTTCGCCTTACTCTGGAAACGAATATTTTATGGTTGAATACAGAATAAAATCAGGGATTTATGAAAGTTTTTTACCCGGAACAGGGCTAATCGTATATAGAATTGATTCTGTATTGAATGGAAATGCAAGTGGGCCTCCAGATGGTGTTTATTTATACAGACCAGGTGGTGCACTAAATTCAAATGGAATTGTAAATAATGCAAATTTCTCTTTGGATGTAGGCAGAACAAGCATAAACGATTCGACAAATCCTTTTTGTTTCTTGCAATCAGGAGGAATGGGAGGATTGAATATTTACAATGTTTCTATTGCTGATACTACAATATCATTCGATATCAGCTTACCAACAACCTGTTTGACACCAGTTTCGCAAGCAACTTTATTTAATGCAACGCAAATTACAAATTCTTCAATAAAAATTAATTTTCAGCGTGGAAGTGGAGATTCAGTATTGGTAATTGCTAGAGCTGGTAATCCGGTAAATGCTACTCCGATTAATGGAAATTCATATCAAGCAGATTCTGTTTATGGAAACGGGATACAATTAGGTTCGGGAAATTATGTACTTTATAATGGAAGCAATAATCAAATAAATTTTACTTCTTTATCCTCAGGTACAAATTATCATTTTGCAATTTTTGAATATAACTCATTAACAAAATGTTATAAAACGCCAGCTTTAACTGGAAGTGCTACCACACCTTGCATCCCCCTTTCAATTACATCTCAACCAACAATTAGCCAAACGTTTTGTAGCCCATCTCCAAATGCATTTTTATCTGTTGGATTATCAGGTTCATTGCCAATAACTTGTAAATGGCAATACAAAAATGGGATTGTTTGGACAAATGTAAGTAATGATACACCCCTTGGATCAAATTATACCAATACCAATACCAATATACTTACAATTAAAGATATTGCTGTTGCTGATACACATCAATACAGAGTTATTTTAAACAATTGCAATGCACAGTTTAAAGACACATCAAATATTTCAAGAATTATTGTAAATCAAACACCTCCTGTTCCTTTTATAACTCAAATTTCAGACACTTTATTTTCAAGTTCTTCTAATGGAAATCAATGGTATTCATATATACAGGGACTAATATCTGGTGCTGTAGGAAGTTTTTACTTACCACAACAAACTGATAATTATTACGTTATTGTAAAAATCAACAATTGTGTTGCACCTAACAAATCTAATGTTTTGTATTTTAATAATACAAGTGTTGAGGAATTTAAAAAAGCAATTAACATCAATATAAGCCCAAATCCGTTTAATGAAAATACAAAAATTGAATATTTTCTGAATGAAACAGAACTTGTTGAATTTTCAATTTACGATATAAGTGGGAAAGAAATATTGAAACCTATAAATAAATTACAAAGCAAAGGAAAACAATTAATTATAATTAATTCATCCGACTTAGACTCAGGTATGTATTTATATAAAATTCAAATTGGCGAAAAAACTCAAATTGGGAAATTAATAAAACTATAAGAAAAAAGGCGTTTTTAATTGAAAACGCCTTTTTTATGTTTATTTAAATTTAAAATCATTAAACATCGCTTTTAATGCTTTTGAACTTTCTTCCTCTGAAATAACATCAAATTCTGGTTTTGGTAAAATATCTACTTTAAAAAACTTTTCATCAAAAGGAGCAATTGATTTTATTGTCAACATATTAGCGTAAATATTTTTATTAATCAGCATAAAATTATCTTCACCCAATAAGTCAGTAATAATTCCGAATTTTTCAGTAAGTTGCACTTGTTTACCATCCATTTTTTTGAGGTAAACAATAGCCGACTTTATATAAATATATGCAATACTATCAAATTTAATATTTATTGGTTTTTTGTTTTCATAATAAACAAATTCCTTTGTTTTCAAAACATCTTCTTTATAAGTAAATCGTTTAATAGGTAATCCATTACTATCATACCAAAACCAAACTCCATCTTTCTTATTGTTTTTATATTTCCCTTGATACTTTAATTTACCTGTTGGAAAGTAAACCAAATAAGCACCTTCTAATTTATCATTTTTAAATTGAGTTTTTAAAGATCCGCCAACATAATTTTGCTCCCAAGCACCTTCTCTAACTCCATTTTTATAAGTCATTTTATCTGTTAATGAGCCATCAGGATAAAAAGTTTTCCATTCACCATGTTTCAATGTATTTTTATAAAACTCTTCTCGCAAAACTACGTCATATTCATTATAATACTTCCACAAACTGTCCTTCTTTTCATTTAAATAATAGCCAACTGACATCAATTTTCCATTCGGGTAAAATGTTTTTGTAAATGAACGGGCACCTTTATTTTTGAAGACAGAAATTGCTTTAATCTTACCATCTTCATAATAATATTTGAATTCTCCATCTGGTTTATCATTTTCAAACCTACCTTGATATTTTATTTTTCCGTCAGGATATTTTTTTATCCAATAACCGAATTTTTTTCCTGTATTTTTATCAATTCTATTAATTGTGTCAACTCCAACTTGCGCAAATAACAAACTGATATTAAAACACATACAAAATAAAAGAAGAATATTTTTTTTAAACATGATTTTTAAATGACATTAAAATTTGTGAAAAATTGAAAAGTGAAGGAGAAACAAAATCTATCAAATCAGGATGTAAAATGGCTTTTTCATTGGATTCGGAAATAAATACCGTCCTCATTCCTAAACGTTTACCAAATTTCATATCACTAATAGAATCCCCAATCATGATTGATTTTTTAAAATTTATTTGTTTAAAATCTTTTTTTGCTTTTAACCCCATACCTATCGCAGGTTTCCGATAAATGCTTGCAGAATTTTTTAAATCAGGGCAAAAATACACTTTATCAATATGACCCTGATATTCAGAAATGTTCAAAATCATTTGATTATGAATTTCTTCCAATTGATTTATTGTCATTAAGCCCTTCCCTATTCCTTGCTGATTTGTAACTACAACAATTGTAGAAAAATATTTATTAAAAACAGGAATTGCTTTTAAAGTATTTTCTGTAAATTCAAACTCTTTATAAGACTTTACATAATCATCAGGAATTCTTCTATTTATAACTCCATCTCTATCCAAAAACAAAGACCATGTAAAATCAATTTCTTTAATAAAATTCATTAATTATCTTGGAAATAAAGTAGTTTCAACTAATTCGCAAATAATATGACCAAGCAAAATATGAACCTCCTGTACACGAGGAGTATCTTTAGACGGAACATTCAATAAATACTTACAATGATCTTTCATTTTACCACCAGTTTCACCCGTAAACCCAACCGTAATCATACCTTGTTCATTAGCTATTTTTAAAGCTCTTACAATGTTTTCCGAATTTCCTGAAGTTGAAATTCCAATTAAAACATCTCCTTTTCTACCTTTGGCTTTAATCAAACGGGCATAGATATCATCATAAGAATAATCATTTGCTACAGCAGTTATATATGAAGTATTTACATGTAATGCTTCAGAAAATAAAGGATCTCTGTCGTAATAAAATCTGCCGCTAAATTCTGCAGCCAAATGCTGAGCATCAGCAGCACTACCACCATTACCACAGAATAAAACTTTTCCGTCTGCTCTAAATGTAGAAATACATTCTTCAGAAATATCTTTTACACATTGCAATAATTCTTTATTTTCTAATACCCTCTTTTTAAGTTCTATTGATTGTTCTATTGATTCTATTATTCTCATTATTATAAACGTTCTATTTTAAAAAATTTCTAATCAATTATCTTTTTTTCTATCAAATAAGAGTTTCTTGTAGAAGAACTTCGCCCAATTAATTCAGCAATAAACCCTGTTAGGAAAAGTTGTACACCAATTATCATTGAAGCAATAGCAATATAAAAATAAGGGCTTGCTGTTACCAATGGAGCCCTTACTCCCTGATATACCGCATATAATTTTTCAAAACCTAACCACGTAGCAGCAAAAAATCCAATTAGAAACATTAAAGTTCCATTCAAACCAAAGAAATGCATGGGTCTTTTACTAAATTTGGAAATTAAAGTAATTGATATTAAATCAAGATAACCTTTTATAAAACGATCGAGACCAAATTTAGTAACCCCATATTTTCGCTCGCGGTGTGTAACAATTTTTTCACCAATCTTACCAAAACCTGCCCATTTAGCAATAACGGGTATATATCTGTGCATTTCGCCATAAACCTCAATACTTTTTATCACATCATGTTTATAAGCTTTTAAACCACAGTTAAAATCATTCAACTTAATCCCCGACATCTTGCGAGTTGTCCAATTAAAGAATTTTGATGGTATTGTTTTCATCATTGGATCATAACGTTTACGTTTCCAACCTGATACAATATCATATTTTTCTTCAACAATCATTTTATACAATCCGGGAATTTCATCAGGGCTATCTTGCAAATCAGCATCCATTGTAATAACAACATCTCCTTCAGCTGCTTCAAATCCAACATTTAAAGCTGCTGATTTTCCATAATTACGTCTAAATTTGATACCCTTCAGATTTTTGTTTGCAGCAATCAAATTTTTAATAACTTCCCATGAATTATCATTACTGCCATCGTCAATCATTATTACTTCATACGTAAAATTATTTTCAAGCATAACATTTGAAATCCAAGAAGTTAATTCACCCAAAGATTCATCTTCATTAAATAAAGGAATTATAACTGAAATATCCATAAATTGATTAATTATTCGTCATTAGTATTAGCTACTTCTTCAATTTTTCTTTCTCGTTTTAAAAATATCGACATTAATAACGGTAAAAATATACTTATTAGTATAAGTTCACCAGCAGCTCTTACACTCATAAAAAAAGGAGTTGAAAACTGATACAATATATCTGTCTGTCGTTTAAGTTCTTCGCCATTAATATATTGATTCATAGCAACTTCATTAACAGAAATAAAATTCTTAATAAGTTCTTTGTCAATAAATTTTGTATTAAAATATACAAATACTGCAAAAAACAAAGAAGCAAAAATACCGTTAAACAACCCGGAAATATAGCACTGTTTAAAATTTATATAACCTTTTAATTGCTTACGATATATTTTTACTGCAACAAACATTATCACAAGCAATATCATATGATTCCATAGCAAAACCGGACGGGAAGTAGAACCAATAATAAGATAGTTGATAACAATGAACATTATCATTAAAAAAGCTGATAATATTCCCGTTTTTAGTGAAATTGCAAGAAAATTTTTAGGAAACTCAGATTGTTCTTTTGACATATAAACTATCTTAAAATATCTTCAGGAATATTTTCCATATTTTTTTTAATAAAAATTGATACGATTGCAGAAATAACAGCAGCAGCAATTGGGGTTGTATATAATGAAGAAATAAGTTGCTTTATTGGCTTCATTTTTTCTTCCATACTTAAAACTTGCTTTTCTAATTGATCTACTGGCATATTATAATTTTGCATCATTTCTGCAAACTTTTCAACTTGTTTTGGCATATATTCAGGGTCAATTAAGCCATACAAAACATAATTAAAAATTCCTGAAATATACATTCCAACAATTAATAAAACAAAACCAGTGAGGAAACATTGTAAATAAGTGATTTTCCCATCTAGAAATTTATCACGATATGAATTCATTGTTTTAACTATTAAAAAGACAGCTATTCCAAAGATTACCACAAAGTAAACCACAGAAAACATAATACTAAACATATTAATGTTTAAAACGTAAACCATTACGGTGAATAAGATAAAAATACCACCTAAAATCCCACCATTTTTCAAAGATAGATTTAAAAAACTTGTTTTTGAATTTTCCATTGATTTAAAGATTAAAATTTAAACTTTTTATTGTTCAAGTGCAAAATTAAGAAAATTAGAATTAAAAACTAAATATCTTACAATATTAATTCTAAAAAAATAAAAAAGACCGTTATTACAATAGCAATAACGGTCTTTTTTGAATTAGAAAAAATTATTTTCTTAATTGGTAAACTTTATTAGCACCATAAATAGCACCCATAGCGAGCAAAATGCTCAGGCCACCATCTATCGGAGCACCGCCTCCAACAGGGCCGCCCGGACCTCCAACAGGAGAACCACCGCATCCGCCTACACCAGGCGCAG
>CAZWRD010000146.1:0-7728 GCA_964636105.1 uncultured Bacteroides sp. | reverse complement strand
GCAATTATTTGATATAAATAGTTATATTTTAATTTTAATGAAGAATAATGATTGTATTATTTATAAAACAACAGTCATTTTGTTATATGAAAAAACTTATAACATATTGATTAATAAAAAATAAAAATCAGTTAGCGTTTCTATTTTTCAGTTTCAATCAAATAGTAAACCGTTGTAGTCAAAAAGTCTCTAAGATATGGAATTGAAGTAATTATACTTAATTGTTCTCGAGGATTAAGGTTGAATTTGAATTTATAATTTGGATTAATAAAATAATAAATCCCTTTTTTTATTTTGAAACCATTTAGTTTTATCTCTCTCTTGAACCCATTGATACTTATACGTGTAGCTTTAATGTCTTCCCAAGCATCAATATGTGGGTATTTATCCCATTTGAGCAAAAGTTTGGTAAACCACATTGGTAAAAGATGAAAATAGGGCAAACGAGCATATAATTTATTATGCAACATTTGTTGATGACCACCAAAAGGCATACACCATGGTGGCATAGCTATAAAAACCAATCCATTGGGTTTTAAAAATTCTTTAAATTTATCATAAAGCTTTTCGCGTCCATGAATATGTTCTATTACATCTTTCAATATTATTAAATCGAATTTTCCTCCCAATTTGTCAACATTAACTTTAAAAATATCGCTATCGAAAAATGAAATTAATCCGGCATCCATTTCATCTTTCATAAAGCGTTTGGCCAGATTTACTCTTGATTCGCTTATTTCAACTCCAACGCAATCGTGCCCAAGTTCTGTAAATGCTTTTAGTACACCTGCCTCTGCTGAACCAATTTCCAAAACACGCAATTTTGAATTAAAATCAAGATAATTCTTTACTAAAGGAACTATATACTCCCTTGAATGAAGGTATTGATAATTAAAGTATCTTTCTGCATCATTATGAAAATCGTAAACCATTGTAATGTTTTTATTTTTTGAATCGTCAAAATTAAGAAAAAACTTTATACTGTATTAAAATTATTTTTTGGAATCAATATTATAACACTTGTATGTATTGCTATTTCAATAATTAACATTAATTCAAAATTTCATATTTTCGTTTTTACATTTTAAATGCTTACTTTTGCAAAAAAAAATTATAAGCAATGTAGAGATATTATTTGATATCCATAATCTTTAGGGAGGACACACTATGATAGAAACTATTGAATCGGGAAAATTAAAATGGTACCATATTTTAAATCCTTCGGAAGATGATTTAAACTTCCTTAAAGATAAATTTGATTTTCATCCACTTGATATTGAAGATTGTAGAAGTATAAACCAACGCCCAAAGATAGATATTTATGATGATTATTATTTTTTGATTTTACATTTTCCATATTTAGATAAAGCCAATAAATTTGTAAGAACCAAAGAAGTAAAGATTTTCTGGGGTAAGGATTACATTATAACCATAGGGAAATCGCATTGGGTAATTAAAAATTTATTCAACAGCTTGAAAGATAATCCTATCAAACGTGATGAAGTTACTACCGGTAGCAGCGATTCTTTGCTTTACACTATTTTAGACCGTTTAATGGTTGAAACTTACTCATTATTACTACGTTTGGGAGGTGAAGTAGAATTGATAAACCGCGATTTATTTAATAAAAAAGCTGAAAAAACCATCGAAAGAATTTCTATTACCAGAAAAAACATCATATTGATTAACACCATTTTCAAACCTCAGTTACGACTTTTTCAAAAGTTTGAATCTGGTGGAATTAAAGGATATGCCGAAGATATGGAAGAATATTGGGGTAATATTTTAGATTATTATCAAAAGATGTGGGATATGGTTGAAGATTATGCAGAATTAATTGAGGGTTTGTCGAAAACTTTCGATTCATTACAAACCAATCGTATTAATGAAATAATGAAAATACTCACATTCTTTTCATCAATTATGCTTCCTCTTACGATGATTACTGGGATGTATGGCATGAATATTGGCTTACCATTTCAACAACATCCTTATGCTTTCTGGATGGTTTTCAGTTTAATGGGTGCTATCGTTATTGGATTGATTATCTATTTTAAGCGGAAAAACTGGATGTAGTTTTCGAATTTTTAGTAATTATTTGATTTGCAAATTAAAAGATTTGTTTAATAATTATCTTATCTTTGCATAAAATTAATCAATATGTCAAAAGAAAAATCGGCTCAAAAGGAAGAAAAGAAGAAATCGGAAAAAAGTTTAAAAGAAAAAAGATTAGAGAAAAAGGCTAAAAAAGAAAATAAAAAATATTGATTTTCTGTAAAATACTTTTGTCTTAGCTTTTTAAAACAATTTTTTTCTGATGTTAACGAAAACAAATGCACTTATCACGGCAGCAGGTTTTTCGGGAAGAATGGGAACTCATAAAGCTTTGTTGAAATTTGACAATAACCATAATTTCTTGGAAAAACTAATTGAAAATTACACTCTTATTGGTTGCAAAGAAATTATTATTACTGCTAATTCAGATTTATTTAAATCAATTGAAGGCTATCAAAATAATAGCGTAAAAATTATTGAAAATCTTCATCCTGAATATGAAAGATTATATTCGATAATAATTGGATTAAATGCGATGAGTAATTCCGATTTTTGTTTTATTCAGTCGATAGACAACCCGTTTGTGAAAGCTGAAACCTTATCGATGCTTTCAGATCAATCTAATTTTCAAACAATTATTAAGCCTGTTTTTAATAATAAAGGAGGACATCCAATCATAATTAATAAATTCATTATTGATTATCTTAAAAATTATAAAGTATTACTTTTGAAGTTAAATGAAATACTTAAAATATTCCCTAAACTAGAAGTTGAAACAGATGATGAGAGTGTTTTATACAATATAAATACACAAGAAGATTACGAAAAAGCGATGAAAACCATTTAATTAAGTTTTTTAGTTTATTTCACTGGATAAAAAACCTGAGTTTCCCATTTGGTAGTGTCTGGTTCTTTTGAAATATCGGTAACATACACTTCCCAAGGTGCACCAATGCTTTCAATGTGTTTTTCTTTCATATATTTATCAATGGCATCATGTGCATCTGATGTGGATTCATAAGGACCATATTGAGAAACCATAAGAACTTTGCTTCCAGATAATTCACTAAGCTGAACCCTGCCTTTTCCCTTCAAGCTTTGTGCTGTTGGTAAACCTGCTTCAAAAACGCTCATACCTTCTGGATTCCAATTGTAATAAACACAAAAAGGTGAGCCATTTTGTGCTACATTCATCGATTTCATATAATCGCTAATTTCATTAAAAAGTTCTTGTAATTTGGATGGAAATTCATTAAGTGTGCATGAATCTTTTATAGTAAAAGCTAATAATGAGCTAACTTCTTTTTCGTCAACTTCAGATGTTTTCCATTTGATACCCATTACAATCATTCCTGTTTCGCAAACAGATTTTAAATTGTTAAGACCTCTTTCAAAATCTTCTTCTAAATTACTTTTCATAAAAAAACCTTTCCATCTATTTATTGGATACGAAAGATTTTCAACGTTTATTGACCATGAAGTAACGCAGCCCAGAGGTGTTTTTTCAAATTCGAATTGGATGTCTGATTTACTCATTCCTTCATAGTTCAAATTGCCTTTTAAACTAATTTCATTAGTAATTTCATTCCAGTTTAGAGAACCATTACCTTCGCTGCTTTCCCATTTCATGTAAGCACCTTCGCCTTTAACTGGTCCTTCAAATGAAGTTCTCATATTTGGGTCTTTTTCTTGAAATGGCGACCAATTAATCCATAATGAGAAGTTGTTTACTTGCTCATAAACATAAGATACTGGAGCATTAATTTCAATGGTTTTTTTGATATGCATGCGAGATGGTAAAAATATTGCAATTACTAAAAATAATACCAATAATATTAAAAATAGGAGAGTAAGAGCTTTAAGTATTCTCATGGTGTTTTTATAAACTTGATTGTTTTACAATATTATGATTAATTACAAAAAAATGATTACTGGACTTCAATAAATTGTTTTTTATCGTTGAACTTTAATTTTAAAGTCCTCATTTACATTAGTAAACTGAGGTTTTAAAATCTCGTTCGCCTCGAAAAACTAATTTTTTAGAACCCCTCATTTTTTAAACCTTTCGTGATTTGATAATTAATTAGCTGCAATTATCGGTACAAAAATAATACTTTTTAGTCTAATTTCAACGTCATTTGTTTACTATTGGATATTATATGATCAAAATTTGAAATACTTAAGCCCAATAATCTTACTTTTTTATCAGTATTATTGTATTCAATAGATTTTAGTAAGTTTCTGCTTGCTTTGTGTAACAAGTTGAATGTGTTGATTTCGTCATTCAAAGTAATACTTCGGGTGATTTGTTTGAAGTCGGCATATTTTACTTTAAGTGTTAGTGTTCTTCCATAAGAATTTTGCTTTTCAATAATTTCAATAAGGTGTTTCTCAATCTTATATAGTTCGGCAATGATTTGGAATTTTTCAGTGAGATCTTTTTCAAAAGTATATTCAGTTCCGAGCGATTTGCGTTCTCTTTCAGAAATTACTTGTCTATAATCATTTCCTCTTACTATATCAAAGTAATAAGTGCCATTTTTCCCAAAATATTTTGAAAGTTCAATCAAAGATAATTTTTTCAAATCTGCACCGACTTTAATTCCCATTTTAAGCATTTTTGTAGCAGTTACCTTGCCAACTCCAAAAAACTTATCTACTTCTAGGTTATCAATAAATAGCTGAGCTTCTGATGGTTTTATTACAAAAAGTCCATTAGGTTTTTGGTAATCAGAAGCTATTTTTGCTAAAAATTTATTATAAGAAACTCCAGCAGAGGCAGTAAGACCCGTAAGTTGCTTTATCTTTTCTTTTATTTCGCGGGCTATTTGTGTTGCCGACGAAATATTAGGTTTGTTTTCTGTTACATCTAAATATGCTTCATCTAGCGATAGAGGTTCAATTAAATCAGTATATTCCTGAAAAATACTTCTGATTTGATGTGATACCAAATGATATTTTTCGAAATTTGGTTTTACAAAAATTAATTCTGGACATTTTTTACGAGCTGTAATTGCAGGTAAGGCAGATCGAACTCCAAATTTTCGTGCTTCGTAACTGGCAGTACATACCACGCTTCTTTCTTTGTCCCAACCCACAGCCACAGGTTTTCCTTGCAATTCGCGATTGTCTCTTTGCTCAACTGATGCATAAAAAGCATCCATATCAATATGAATTATTTTTCGCATTTAGCTTAAATAATGGCTTTTTTTAGTTGTTCCAATTCCGTTTTAAGTTCGGTGTACATGGTATTTAATTTGAATAAGCTGGGAACATCTGCATCGGGCAGCTGAAAACTGATAAATCCCATTGCTTGCCATACTTCCATTATGTTGCTAATATGTACACTAAATGGAGTGTAAAATGGATTATCGGAAACCATTTCAATGCTTTTTGATTCTTCCAATCTATTGTATAATCGTTTGTAAACAATCCCTTCATCTTTTGTTAGCACTACATACGTTTTGCCGTCTTTTATACTGTACCAGTTATCTAAATATCGACAAATAATGTAAGTACCCGAAGGTACAGGTTCCATACTATCGCCTTTAATTTGAAAAATACGATAGGTCCTGTCGTGCGAAATTTCGGGTAATGGAAGCGAAAATGCAGTAAGACTTTCTACATATTCTACATCACCATAGCCATTTAAGTATCCAGCTGCTGCCTTAGCTGGTACTAGTGAAATAAGCTCTTCGTTTTCATTGTTTACTACAGTAGTTAATACTCGCAAATTGCTTCCTATATGATCTTTTGCTTCAATGCTGCTTCCTTCATGAACTCGCAAATCTTTATCTAGTAAATCATTTAAAGCTACATTAAAGTAATATGCCATAGCTTGAATTAGCGAAAGTTTAGGTATTGCTCTGCCTTCTTCGTAAGAACCTATTAGTGAACGTTTCACTCCAATTTTTAATGCCAATTCGTCTTGGGTAAGTTTTTTCTGCTTACGCAAATACTTGATGTTTTCTGCAATAAATTTCATACTGCTTAATGTTTTAGATAGTTATTGATATTTGTAAAATTTTAGTTTAAATAAAATTGCTGTTTATTACAATATTACAATTTTGTTTTTTCTATTATAAAAAGACAATTTTTAATGCTAAAAAATATTTTTTGCTATGCTAATATGCTAAAATAATTAGTATATTTGCACTACAAAATTAGTAAATATATTTTCAATTCCAAATTTTTGTTGAAAATATATCCGATTTTGTCAATAATAACTTTATAATAAGCAATATTACAATGCAATGAATGAAAAAATACTGAAAAAACTAACTATTCTTGCCAATGCAGCTAAATATGATGTGTCGTGCTCTTCGAGTGGCAGCAATCGCAGTAATAGTGGCGACAGCATTGGTAATACTGTGGCTTGTGGAATTTGTCATAGTTTTACAGAAGATGGCAGATGTATTTCGTTGCTTAAAATTTTGCTAACAAATCATTGTATTTACGATTGTGCTTATTGTGTAAACCGATCGAGCAACGAAATTGAAAGAACTGCTTTTACGGTGGATGAATTGGCTGACTTAACCATTAATTTTTATCGTAGAAATTATATTGAAGGTTTGTTTTTGAGCTCGGGCGTAATGCGAAACCCAGATTACACCATGGAAAGATTGATGAGCGTTGCCAAAAAACTGAGAGAAGTTTATAAGTTTAATGCTTATATTCATCTGAAAGCCATACCAGGTGCTGACCCTGAGCTTATAAGACAAGCAGGTTTGTATGCTGATAGAATGAGTGTAAATATTGAAATTCCGACTGAGCAGAGTTTGAAATTATTGGCTCCCGAAAAGGATTTTGATAGTGTATATAAACCTATGGGGCTCATCAAAGATAATATTCTAATATCTAAAGAAGAAAGAAAAAAATCAAGAAAGGCTCCGATTTTTTCGCCAGCCGGACAAAGTACTCAACTTGTAATTGGTGCTTCACCCGAAAACGACAATCAAATTCTACATCTGGCTTCGGGTTTATACGATAATCAGAAACTGAAAAGAGTGTATTATTCGGGTTTTGTACCCGTTAGTATGGCTGATAATAGATTGCCTATGCTTAAACAGCCTCCTTTGGTGAGAGAAAACAGGTTGTATCAGGCCGATTGGCTTTTGCGTTTTTATGATTTTAAGGTTGACGAAATTGTAAATGATGAAAATCCCGATCTTGATCTGGAACTTGATCCTAAATTGAATTATGCACTGCGAAATCCGCATCTTTTTCCGATAGATATTAATAAAGCTGATTATGAGATGATACTGAGGGTTCCGGGTATTGGTGTAAGATCGGCTAAACTAATTGTGGCTTCGCGTAGATTTGGCAAACTCGATGAAACGCATCTGAAAAAAATGGGTATTGTATTGAAACGAGCTAAATATTTTATTAGCTGCAATCAGCTTACTGACGGACATAAAGATTTGCTGCCTTCGGTACTCAGAAATAAAATTTTAGCTGAAAAGCACAAACGTTTAAAAGGCTTTAATCCCATGCAATTACTGCTTTTTGATGAATTTCCATAAGTTTATTAACTAAGTAATAAGATATATACGCATATTTTAAACTTTGAATTTATATATTAAAAACATCAGAACGCGGATTACGCTGATACGTTCCGCAAACGCTGATTTTACGGATTTTTTACAATCATCTGATTTTAAAATAATAAAAATC
>CAZWRD010000145.1:0-7745 GCA_964636105.1 uncultured Bacteroides sp. | reverse complement strand
ACTGTCTTTTTCGTTTTTCTTTTTTGTTAGATTTTTCATTTTCGTAAAATATTTAATTGTAAAAAATTATTTGTTTCTGTTATTTGCAACCACAGCCACATACTTTTGCTTTTTTGCCTGCAATTGTAAAACTGGCAACTTCAGCTTTGCCTTTGGCATAAGGTTTTGATTCTTCAATAATTTCGATTGTTGCAAATCCCGCTTTTTCTAATTGCTTCATATATTCGTTACGGGTTACTGCTACAGCCCAACATTCAGCAATAGCCACAGGATCTGTACGATATTCTTCTGAAATTGGATTAGTTGCATATATATCGCTAACTACAAAACGACCTCCCTTTTTTAGAATTCGATAAATTTCATTCCAAACTGCTTGCTTGTTTTCAGCATGATTTAAAGTACAATTTGAAATCACCAAATCAACTTGATTGTCATTAAGTTCTAATTTCTCAAGTTCGCAACGGATAAATTCAACGTTTTTTACCTTAAATTTCTCTGCATTTTTGCGGGCTTTTTCAAGCATACCATCCGAAATGTCAATGCCGTAAACAAAACCAGTTTCGCCAACTGATTCAGCCATTCGCAAAACATCAGTTCCACGTCCGCTTCCCAAGTCAACACAAACTTCACCCAATTTGGGTTCGGCATAATTTATTGCACCTCCGCATGATAGACAGCATTCCGTTTCTGCCAGTTCACTATATCTGTTGTTTATTTCTTTTATTTCCATATTATTTACAAAGTTAGTAAATTTTTAATCTAAGTTACAATTCTTTTCTTTTATTCCTCTTTCTTTTTCTGATACAATTAGGTCTCAATTTTTTCTTTGAATAACTTCTGTTTTCTGTCTTACGCCTTATCAGCAAGTTTTGCAAGGTCTGCTTACAAAAAAGTATCCCAAAACACTTCCAAAAATAATACTTGAGAACGGATTGCCAGTTATACCGCAAGCACCTGTAGTACAGCCTTCATAGTGATAATACAGATAACCAAGTATTCCACCTATAATGACTCCTGCAGCTGGTTTCCAGAAGTATGTCGAAAGTAATAATTCTTTAAGTGTTTTTGGTTTATTGTTGTTTTCGCAAGTCTCCATAGTTTATGTTATTAAGTTATTTGGCTATTTTGTAATATTCGGATCAAAATAGAAATCTTATAAAGTATTTGATTAAATGAATTATTCTGTTGGGAAACCATTTGCAACCCATCCGGTTATGCCATCCTGCATTTTATAAACTTCTTTAAATCCTTTGCTAATCATATAATTTCCAACCACCTGACTACGATTTTGTGTTCGGCAATATACAATGTATTTTGCTTTGGTGCTTAGTTTGTCAATTTTTGAATAGGCATCATTCTGAGTAATATCAATGTTTATTGCTCCTTTTATGTGACCACTGCTAAACTCGGCTGGTGTGCGAACATCTAGTATTACATATTTGGTTTTACCCGACATCATTTTGTTAACATCTTTTGAGTAAATAATTTTCAATTCGGTAGGTGTAAATGCACTGATTATAAATAATATGGCAACAAGACTTAGTGTTTTTATTTTTATTTTTATTTTCATTTTATTTATTTTTAATTGTTAGATATTTTGATTCCTTGCATTCCCATGGTTTTAAAATATTCAAACCATTTGTTTTCAGGATTTTGTATTTTGCAAAGTTCTTTCAATGATTCTTCTTCACTTTTACCCATTTCGAGCACCTGATACATATGTATTAAATTGGAACTTTTGATATTAGCTCCACAATGTACAAAAGTTTTCTTGTTTTCAAAACCATTTATAATGCCCTTAAATGTTTGATAGTGTAAAGGCTTTAAATTAGAGCAATCAACAGGAAAATGAACATAATCCATTCCGTTTTTTTCAACCAAAATGGCTTCTTCTGCAATTGCATTTTTTGCAGATGGTGTTGAAATATTTATAATAGCCTCAAAACCAAATTCTTTTAATTTTGCAATTTGCGCTATTGTTGGTTGTGCTCCACTTGATAAATTAATACTGTGCTTAAAGTAATTTTGTATTTCCATGAGTTTCAAATTTCTGATTTTTAATATTAAACAAGTTTTATTTCTGATTCAATTTCTTAAGTAAGAAGTCTTTCTGTTTTACGCCTACAAAACGATCAATTTCTTTTCCGTTTTGAAAAAGTATCATAGTTGGAATACTTCTTACACCATATTTTGATGCAATAATCTGACATTCTTCTACATTCAGTTTTCCAATACGTGCATCGCCTTTGATTTCTGTAGCAGTTTCGTTTAAAATAGGTCCTAATATTTTACAAGGCATACACCAGTCTGCCCAAAAATCAACCAGAACTAATCCTTTACTGATTTCTTTCTGAAAATTTGTTACATCCAGATGTAAAATATTATCATTATCAGCTACTAACGGAGCGTTTTTCATTTTTTTATATTGATAATAAATATAATATACAAAGACACCTAAAACGGCAAATACGATAATTATTGTTGAGTTCATTTTTATTATTGATTTTATTTCGCAAAATTAGGCTTTAGATGTATGCAAAAGTTATAAATGATTCTTTTGCAAAACAAGAATAGTATTGAAATACCTTAACTTTTTTATTGATGTAAATCAATTTGTATTGACTATAAAACACAATATTTTTAAAATCCTTAAGCCCAAATTACGCATTAAAAAAAGAGCAATTTGGGCTTAATAAAAACACTATTAAAAATCCTTACGAATTTTAGCTAAATAAATAAAAAATTACAATTGATTAAATAAAGGCTTTTAGTCTTTAAGCTACATTTCTAATATTTATCTCAAAACCAAAATCTTTCGTGCAAAATTACTTCTATTTGTATATATATTAAGAAAATAAATACCGTTTTCAAGATTATGTAAAAGCATTTCTGTTAAAGATAAGTTTGAATTTAAAGTCATTACAATTTTTCCGCTAATATCCAATAAATTGATTTTATAATTTTCAGTTATATTGTTTTCGGCTTTAATAAAGACTTTGTCTGAAACTGGATTCGGAAATATACTGAACTGATTTTCTGATAAATCTTCAATAAAATTAGTGTTTGAAGTCTGCAGAAAATAAGTAAGGGTATCGCCATTTTCTGGATGAAATTTTTGATAAACAAATATTTTTACAATGCAATTATTCCCTAATTGATTACCTGTCCATAAATGAACACCTGCCCAACCAAAACTACCAGGCAAAATAGGTGGAAAGTTGCCTGTATCAGGAACACCCAACCAACAATCTCCAGATGAACAAAAATCTATATATGTTCCTCCAATACTGTCGTATTGTATTAAATTCCAGCACATCAGCAAGGTATCGCTACTGAGATTGGCTATATGAATACTGTCGTACTTTAATGAATTTCGCGGTAAGCTAACAGAAATTGAAGTTGATGGCGAAAAGCTGAATTGTGCCATACTGTTATTTGCAAAAGTAAAAGTAATGCAAATGATACTTAGGATAATTGTTTTCTTGAAATTATTCATGATGCAAAAATAGGGCAAATATTAAGCAATATTCAGTAATTAAAGTATTTATAACAAAATATTGTTTATTCTAGTATTTTGATTTCGTAGCTTAATTCCATAGCTTTTTTGTACATAGCCGAAACACCGCAATATTTTTCTTGTGAAAGTTCGATGGCTTTTTTAAGTTTATCCAAATCCAAATCATTGCCTTTAAACTCGTATATAATATGAACTTTTGAGTAAACTTTAGGGTGTTCTTCCGTGAGTTCTGCTTCAATTCTTATATTGAAATATTCGGGTTCAACTTTCATTTTCTTTAGAATTGAAACTACGTCCATACCGGTACAACCTGCCAATGCTGATAACATCAATGCTTTGGGACGCGGACCTGCATTTTCGCCTCCAACATCTTCGGCTGCATCTAAAATAATATGATGTCCGTTTACTTCTGTATCAAATTTCATTTTACCTGACCATGAGGTATTTACAATATGCTTCATTTTAATAACTGATTAATTAAATAATAGAATAACTGATAAATGCAAAGTTATATTTATTTGTATTTATATCATGTTTGTATTTATATTTATTAAACAACAAATACGTTGATTTGGCTTAAGTTTTTTATTGTTTTATAATTATCTTTGCAAAATAAGTAATAATAATACGAATTAGAGTTATATTATATGAAGATAATATCAGAAAACGATAAAGCATTTCAATGTGATA
Organism: uncultured Bacteroides sp.; assembly: GCA_964636105.1. Taxonomy (GTDB): domain Bacteria; phylum Bacteroidota; class Bacteroidia; order Bacteroidales; family JACABE01; genus JACABE01. The sequence goes on along the minus strand of CAZWRD010000145.1, from coordinate 3,538 downwards.
TTACAGCTCCATGTTTTGCTTATTTAGCTGAGAATGAAGTTGAGTTTATCAGAAAAAGCAAAGCAATGGTTGCTTTCCGCAAAGGCGAAAATTTATGTAAACAAGGTGCATTCGCTTCCTATATTCTTTTTGTTGTTGATGGTATTGTAAAACAATATATTGAAGGTGATATTACAAAAAATCATAATTTAAGGATTTATAAATCTGGTGAATTTGTTGGACTTTCAGCAATTTACAACGAAAATATTTTCAATTATTCAGCTTCGGCATTAACTGATACCAAAGCTTATTTGATTGAAAAAGAAATAATGTTGCATGTATTGGAAAGCAATGCATTGTTTGCTTCCAAAATTATGAAAAATTATTGTCGTCAGAATAATTTCTTGTTTACAGCACTTCAAAACTTGATTTATAAGCAAATGAATGGTCGTATGGCAGATGCTTTGTTATATATTGCTAATGAAACCTATAAAAACGAATCCATATTTCCGCTTTTGAGCCGCAAAGATATTGCCGAATTTGCAGGAACTTCCACCGAAAGTGCTGTAAAAATACTAAAATCATTTGAAAAGGATGGTGTGATAAGACTTGATGAAAAAGAAATAATCATTCTTCAAAAAGAAAAATTAGAGGATATAAGCAAAAGAGGTTAGATTAGTTTAAAGTATTAAAAAGAACGACCTGTCATGTTTTTAATACTTGACAGGTCTTTCTTTTAATTGCAAAATCTTATTTATTATAGAAATTTAATACTATTTCTTTTTTGCCATATTTACCAAATCTCTTAGTTCGACTGATTGTTTGGTTAGCGTAATTTGACAATGTTGAAAATTATCAACAGGCCAACCATTCCACAAAACATAATTACCATACTGGTCTTTTTTGTTGTAAACGGCTCTGGTGTAGCTATCAAAAACCCAAGTCATGGTTTTGTAATCTTTTGAAAAATTCACACCTACATTCATGAATTTATGATAAATTACCACATCAAGATAAGCATTACCTATTCCGATAATATCTAATAATTCAGTAATTGATTTTTGCCCTGGTAAGCCTTCGAGCTTCATTTCGAGGGTAAAATCTTCCTGCTGACCACCGCCGATAAAGAATTCGCCACCATTAAAACTTAGCGTTGAATAATTAAAAACCTGATCAATTACAGAAGCTATCTGAGTATATTTGCTTTGTCCGTAAACAATATACATAATTAGTGGACCAGCAGAAGATATAACAGTTCCGTCGCTACTCAAATGAAAACCTACAACAGGATATGAAAGTTGTTGGGTAATATCTTGTCCTGTTGAGTTAATTACTTCAGTAACTTTCCAAACACCTTCCATGCTATTTTTTGTGGGTGGTTTAGATTGCTCTAGCTCTTCACATGAACTAAAGAAAACTGATATAAAAAGGATTGAGAATAATATTAAAAATTGCTTTTTCATTAGATGATATTATTTAAAGTAACACAAAATATTAGCAAACTTTATGCCATCAATTGCAAAAGTAATTAAAAACTTAAAAATACAAATTATTTTTTATCTAAAATTCTATTTTTTGTTATTACAATCAAATTATAAAACTTAGGGAGTAAAAAAATTATCCATATTATAAAATTATCGGCAAAGGCTGATTTTGCATCTTCAAAAGAGATAAAACAAACTATTTATGAGTAAATACGAGTTAAATAGCCGCTATGAGTTTATATTGCTAATTGTAAAACTATAATTGTATTCTACCGATTGATTGAAGTGCTTTATAGATTTCATTTTTATAATGCTTTTTGTGATAGTAATTTTGATTCATCAAAATCAAATAATCATTAATTAAAAAATAAAATAAAATGAAAACAATTCAAAGTATTTTTACAGCAAGTGTTATTGCATTTTCAATAAACACCATAGTAATAGCACAAAATAATCCTTTACATGGATTATTACCAATGGATTCGATAACTGCAATAAATCTGCCTTCAGGTATATTGTTAGCTGGGCAAACAGACGAATTGCCTCCAAGTAGTAATAATTTAATAGTAGCAAATAATGGTTCTCAAGGCATTACATTAAATGGTGAAATTGATAACAAACCAATCATTAAGCCACATTTTGAACAACCAGGTTTAGCAATTCAAAAGAATAATTATTATAATATCAGGATTTTACCTGTAATAACATCCGATTATATAAGTATTCAGAATGCTGAAATAAACTCAATTATGGAATTGTATGAATTGTCGGGCAGACCTATTATGAAAAGAATGATTTCTAATGGAGATTTTAAAGCAAATTTGCCTGAGTTACCAAAAGGCGTTTATATTGTGGTAGTTAGAAGTAAAAGTCAATCTGTTTCACAAAAATTTACCATACGATAGTGTGGTTTTTTCTCGAATTTTTAAAAAGCAGCTGGTGGTTCGGCTGCTTTTTTTGTTTTATCAGATTTTGTTAATTAATTTGTTGGGTTGTTAACTAATGTGTAAATTTGCGAATTCTATTAATATAAATATCAAATTTATGAAAAAATGTTTATTAACTTTATATGCATTTCTTTTTGCAGTAAGCAGTTTGTTTTCACAAAATTATCTGATTAGTTTTACAGCTGTAGCACCTAATGCAACTACAACTTTCGACAGTATTCAGGTTTATAATCTAACACAAAATACAAAAATAACACTATTTTATGGTGATGTGTTGCAACTTGGAAATTTGGGTATAAATAATTTAAACTCAGGAAATGAAAAAGTTACTATTTTCCCTAATCCAACCAATGGAAACGCAGAACTTTCCTTTTATTGCGAAGCTGCTGGCAATACAAATATCAGAGTTTATGATTTGGCGGGCAAGGAAATTACATCAGTTTATCATAATCTGAATATTGGACTACAAAAATTCAATATCAGTGGGATTAATAAAGGGATGTATTTTATTCAAATTTCGGGTGTCGGATTTAATTATATAGTAAAATTATTATCTCAAACTTCTTCTATTCAGAAATTTACAATAAATTATTTGGGTAGCGAGAATATTGATAAATACCAAAAACCTTTAAAGAACTCCACTTCCAATGTTTTTATGGATTATAGCAATGGGGATCAGCTATTATTAAAGGGATTTTCATATAATTACAAAAAAATTATTACTACTGTACCAACTTCTGATAACACAATAAACTTTAATTTTATTGAATGTAAAGATTCTGAAAATCATAATTATGCTACTGTAAAAATAGGTTCTCAAAACTGGATGGCAGAAAATCTGAACACTATACTTTATCGTAATGGAGATAGTATTAGCAATATTATTACTGAGATTGAATGGGTTAATGCAACAAAAGGTGCTTACTATAATTACAATAACAATCAAGCAAATGCTGCAATTTATGGAAGATTATATAATCATTATACAACCACCGATATCAGAAAATTATGTCCTCAGGGATGGAAAATGCCTGCAGATGCAGATTGGAATAGTTTAATCAACTATTTGGGTGGTGATTTGATAGCTGGCGGAAAAATGAAAGAAACAGGCAGTTTGCATTGGTTAAA
>CAZWRD010000144.1:0-7996 GCA_964636105.1 uncultured Bacteroides sp. | reverse complement strand
TTTGCTATGTAAAGAGTTTGTTGAGAAAAACAATGGTGAAATAATGGTTGAGAGTATAGTAGATAAGGGAAGTAGTTTTGCTTTTTTAATTCCTGTTATAGTTTAAACTCAAATTGCTCAATGAAAAGTAATCGAATAAGTTATTTATAATAATTAAAACAGTAACTACATCGTGGTTAACCCAACTAAATCAGATGGTTTCACTTTTCAAATCTCCTAATGAATAATTTAAAGTAAAAAAGGCTGTCTCAATTGAGAGACAGCCTAAACCAAACTTTTGAGAAAATTAACTAAAACTATTTTTATAATCTAATTTTTTTATTGAGAATTCCTTCTGAAGTGCTAACTTTAAGTATATAAATCCCTTTTACTGAATTTGTATTTAAAACTATATTTTTTGTGTTAGCAAAAGTTTCGGATAATATTAATTGACCTTGAATATTGTAAAGTTGTATATTTGCTTTAGAAGTTATCATGTTTAAGTTGATATAAATCTGATTGTCATAAGAGTATGCATTGATGTTTGATGCTTCTTTTTCGTTTATGCCTGTTTGGTCATATATTGGTAAAAAGTTAGGATTGCTCATGTTAAAAGCATCATTAATCATCATTAAATTTGTAGTTGCCATAGTGTCGTTATTTCTAGAATTATCCATAAAATAGCTTCTTTCAAACTGAGATGCAAAAAATGAATTCATTCCAACTAAAACACAATTTTTAATTTTCAATTCATTGCCCGTTGCATTTGCTTGAGCGGCTGTTCCGTCAATAAATAAACCTGTTGGCCAACCCGAAAATACAGAGTTAAATACGTTCAATTTAGTATTTCTACGTAAATGCAATGCTCTTTTATAGTTAGTATGTATTGTATCAGTTAGATTAACTTTTGGTCCAAATAAGCTAAAATTACTAAAAATACAATTTGTAAATGGTGCGTTAGTTGAACCACTTCCGTCATTATCAGATTCAAATCCATTGCTACCTGATACATCCGCAATGTTTTTATCTCTTAACGAAACAGCAAACTGCACTTTGCCTCTATATCCAAAGTCGGTATCAAAATCATCATCCCAACCTCTGAAAGTAATAAGGTATTTAGCATTAACGGTTCCTCCATACCATTCAAATGAATCATCACCTGAATAAGAAACCTGAATATGATCTATTTGTGTTGCACTTCCTACTCCACCCATGGTTAATCCATTTATCTCATTATTTGTAGTAAATGCTATTCCAGGAAATTCAATTCTTACATAACGGAATATTCCAGAATTATCGGCATCATTTGTTCCTCCGTAAGTTGAACCAACTCCACCTTCGATAGTTGCACTTCCTCCTGTTACATTGATTACTGCATTCCCTAATATAATAATACCGCCCCAATCACCGTAATCGCGGCTACCTGCAGCTTGGTTTGATGTAAATATGATTGGGTTTGAAGCTGTTCCATTTGCATTGATAGTTGCTCCTTTTTCAATGATTAAAGCTCCTTTGTTTGTTTTATCTCCACGGATAATTGTTCCAGGCTCTATGGTTAATGTAGCTCCTGCTTTAACATAAACCCAACCATTTAATAAATAAACATTAGCTGCAGTCCAAGTAGTATTGGTTGTAATATCACCAGCAGGAATAGTAACTGTAGTAGCTGGATAAACAGTAGTTTGTGGATTAAAATTTGCCCAGCCTGCTGTCCAGTTGGTTGTTCCAAATGCTCCACGATAACTAACTTGATCAAAAAAGACATCATTTAAAGCCTGATCAGTAAAAGAAGCTCCACTTAATAAAGGTGAACTTGCATTTGGACTAAATTGTCCGAATGAATTGATAAATGTTGCAATAAATAATGCAACCAAAGTAAACAGTTTTTTCATGTTTGTTTATTTTTAAAATTTAATTATTCTTTGTTTTTTGTTTTTGCAAAAGTATATTTTAATGATTTGTTTTACGTTAAGTTAGCATTAAGTAATTATGAAATAATCATTATGATTGAATTATGTATTTTGAATACAGTTGTTTGAGGTCTTTTTGGTTTCAAAAGTGAATAATTTACTTGAAAATTTAAATTTTAGTAAATTGAAAAAGCAAACTATCTTTGCAATTAAATTTGAAAATGGAATAAAATAAACAATAAATGGATGATAAACAGAAAAACAATCCTTTACATGGTTTAACTTTAGAAACAATAGTAAATGATTTGGTATTTTATTTTGATTGGGATACCTTAGGTGAGTTGATTCAAATTAATTGTTTTCGCGACAATCCTAGTGTTAAATCGAGTTTAACTTTTTTAAGAAAAACGCCATGGGCACGTCAAAAGGTTGAAAGACTTTATGTTAAGTATCAAAGACGTATTAACCTTAAGAAATTAGAAAACAATATTTAAATACATTTTATTGGTTTTTTATTATTTTTGTTGACAAATTAAGCTTTGCAATTTTTATAAATGATTTTGACCTAAAAGGCATCAGATCATTAATTTTGCGAAAGGATATGATGAAAATCAATTTTTTGCTTATTTATTGACAGAAGTAAAAATGTTTCATCTTTTTAAATTAATCTTATAATTAAAACAATATGTACAATCTTTTACGTTTTTTATTTTTTTCTTTCTTGTTTTTCATTATTCTGAATTTGAACGCTCAAACTGATACTTCTCATTATAATCCAGAGGTAAGCGGATGTATTAGAGCTAAGTATGAATATAATTTGAATACAGAAAAACATCGGTATGAAGTTAGAAATGCACGTTTTAGTGTTGGTGGAAATATAAATCCTATATTTGAATATAAGGCAGAAATTGATTTATCAGACGAAGGAGTAACAAAAATGCTTGATGCATATGTACGAATAAAAGCGTTGAAAAATTTGAATTTTACGATGGGACAGATGAAGATACCTTTTAGTACAGATAACTTGAGATCTCCACATCAGCTTTTGTTTTCAAATAGATCTTTTATAGCAAAAAGAATTAGTAAAAATTTAAGAGATATTGGATTGTTAGCATCTTATAAATTACCAATTTCTATTCCATTTACTTTAGAAGCTGGTTTTTTTAACGGATCGGGTTTAAATAATCCTGCTTGGGTAAATACTTTAAATTATGCTTTCCGAACAACAATAAAACCCCTGAAAAATTTGAGTTTAACAGGAGATTATTATGCTGGGAAAATGGATAACAACGATATTAAGATGTATGATATTGGTTGTAGTTATCAAATTGGAAATTTTGTAATTGAAGCAGAATATGCCTCTAAAAATTCAGTTGATACACTTTTAAAATCAAATACTTCACATGCATTTTTTGTTTATGGTTTATACCATTTTGAATTTAAAAACAAAACAATAAGAAGGATAACACCTGCATTACGCTATGATTTTTATGATAAAGACAATTCAAACTCAACATTTGAGCCAGGAAGAATTACCGCAGGTTTAACTTTTGGTTTTTCGAAGCTTACATTTGCTGATATTCGTTTGAATTACGAAAAATACTATTATAAAACGATTGCAAATGTTGATGATAAGTTTACAATAGAATTTATTGCAAAGTTTTAGTTGTTGATATTTAATGTTTTATGCCGACTTAATGATTTCTTAATATTAACTTAATCCAGGCTTAACAGCAATTGCATTTTTTCGATATATTTTTGCAGTGTAAAAATTAATTACAAAAAAAAATGAAAAAGTCAATCTTATTATTAGTTTTATTTGTTGCTTCATTAAGTTTCGCACAAGCTGGAAATCCTCTTAAATCAGAAAAATCTGTAGATTCACAAATTGTTTTAAAAGGCAAAGTAATCGACAAAAAAACAGGTGAAGCTTTAGTTGGTGCTGTAATCAATGTTGGAAACTCAGAATACAAAACATATACTGATTTGGATGGAAATTTCGAAATTAAAAATGTAAAAGAAGGAAATTACAATATTGTTGTATCATACATATCTTATACTGATAGTTTATTGGAGCAAGCTTTAGTTAAATCAACTGCCAATTCGCTTGAAATAGAATTAGTTGAAGAAAAATAATAATTTAGCATACAAATTAATTTATACCGTAATTGATATTTAATATTAAATTACGGTATTTTTTTGTATTTTTGAAACTCATTGTATGCTTATTATAAATACACAATTACAAATATTTAGCTTAAAAAAATGAAAAAAACAATATTGATTTTTGTAATATCTTTAATGGGATTTACAAATATATTTTCTCAAAATTTGGAGATTAAAGATGGGATTTTTTATAAAGATAAAAAATTATATACAGGCACACATAAAGAATTTTTTGAAAATGGAAATTTAAGTGCCGAAATAATTATTAATAATGGATTAAGTGATGGATTTTCTTTTTATTATTTTGAAAATGGAAACAAGAAAGAACAACAATCTTTTACCAAAGGCGAAAAAGATGGTGTTTGGATTATATGGAATGTGAATGGAATTAAAACAGCCGAAGCCAATTATCTGAAAGGGAAGAAACATGGTTTTTGGTATATTTGGGATGACAATGGCAAAATAATTAGAGAAATGAAATATGAACAGGGGGAGAAAACAGGTGTTTGGAAAATGTGGGATTCTTCTGGTAATTTGATTCAAGAAAGGAAATATTAAAAAAAAAGATTTATTAAGGTGGAGCAAATCATAAAAAGGTTTGCTCTTTTTTTTGACCCCAATTGCTCATTATATTATTGCAGAAAAGGAATAGGATATGTAATTGATATAATCTAAACGGGACTTCTAAAAATTGCTTTTTCATCGTTAAACTTCAATTTTAAAGTCCTCATTTACTTTCGTAAACTGCGGTTTTAAAATCTTGTTCACCTCGAAAAATCTAATTTTTAAAACCCCTCTAAAACAAAAACCAAATCAAGGTTAGCCATGCTAAATTAAATAGTACGACCTTTAAAGTTACTTTAATATATTTGGGTTAAAATGCAATGTTTCTAAATTATTAAGTTTACGTTATCCTAAAATTAAATTTAGGCAATTTATTAATGTTAACTTAATATGCTTTATTGCAACTATTTATCTTATAATGCGTTATTTTGCAATAGTATTAATCATTAATTAATTAATCAAGTGAAGTTTCATAATCAATTAGTTTGCATAATCGTACTAATTATTTTTTCGGGAATAAATGCATATTCTCAGAATGGTTCAATTAAAGGAATCGTTGTAGATAAAAAAACAAAAGAAACCATTATTGGAGCTAATGTTATTATATCTGGTACAACCATAGGTAAATCAACAGACCTTAATGGTTTTTTTGAAATTACTAATTTAAAACCAGGTAAATATAATTTAAATATTTCTTTTATTTCATATAATACCATTGAACTAAAGGATGTAAAAGTTGAAAACGGAAAACCTACAAGTTTAAATATTGAGATTGAAGAAAAATCAACATCAATTAAAGGGGTAACCATTACCGAGAGAAAAAAAACTGATACAGAATTATCAATAATGAGTTCGATTAAGCAAAGTAGCTTAGTTGTAAGTGGCGTTTCGAGCCAGCAAATTGCCAAATCACAAGATAAAGATGCATCGGAAGTTATCAGAAGAGTTCCTGGAATTACCATTATCGATGGCAGATTTGTTGTAGTAAGAGGATTGATTGAAAGATACAATACCGTATGGCTCAACAATGCAACTACTCCGAGTTCCGAATCAGATGTAAGAGCCTTTTCTTTTGATGTAATTCCAAGCAATATGATTGATAGAATGATGGTTTACAAAACGCCAGCTCCCGAACTTCCTGCCGATTTTGCTGGTGCTGCTATTCAAATTTATACTAAAAATATTCCTGATAAAAATTCTTTAAGTATTACTTATAATGCAGGTTTGCAGCAAGGTACTACTTTTAATGATTTTTATAGATACAAAGGTGGCAAAACCGATTGGTTAGGTTATGATGATGGTAGCAGAAATTTGCCAGCGGGTTTTCCTGCTAGTAATGAGTTTAGTAATCTTGGAAATTTTACTGGTTCACCATCTCAGATAGAAGCCCAAAAAGCTGAAATTACTCGCTTAGGTAGATCTTTTAATAAAGTTTGGACAGCGGATAAATTAACAGCTGGTAACGATAATAGTCTTTCGATTGGATTAACCAGAAAGTTTAAACTTGGCAAAGTTGATATAGGTAATTATACCTCTTTATCTTACAGCAATTCGTTTGATTATAACGATATAAATAAAGCCGGTTATATTTCTTATGATACTATAAAAGACAAAAAACAGTATTCTTATGAGTTTAATGATGCAGAATATGCTAATACTGTAAAAATTGGTGCTTTATTCAATTGGTCGTTTATGATAAATAAAAACCACAGTATTGAATTTAGAAATTTATTTAATCAGAATGGAAATACCAGAACAACAATGCGTTCGGGTAAAGAATACTATTTCAGTGCCGAAGGAGTGCCAATAAAAGCTACTGAACTTGCTTATACAAGTCGTACAACTTATTCGGGACAAATTGGCGGACAACATAAGATTAATGATGAAAAAACGAAAATAGATTGGACATTAGGTTATGCTTATGCCAATAAATTACAACCCGACAACAGACGCTCTTATTCAACTTTTTATGATGGTGGTGGTGATCCAGAGGATCCAAATTATGGAAAATATACACTAGCCATTACTAAAGATGCTAATGCTGATTTAAATGGAAGATTATTTAAAGATATGAATGAAAATATTTTTATAGGTGGGTTTAATGTTGAGCAAAAAACTAATATTTTTAATTTTGAACCAATCATAAAATTTGGTGTGTATTCTGAAATTAAGAAAAGAAAGTTTAATGCCCGTAATATTGGGTTTACGATGGCTAAATCAAGTACTTTTAATGTTGATTTGTTTCAAACATTAGACGAAATTTATAAAGACACCAATATTAATTATACAACTGGTTTGCGAGTTGATGAAAAAACCAATTTGTCAGATTCGTATGAGGCTGAAAATAAATTGTTTGCTGCATATTTTTCTTTTAAATTACCTATTACAGCATTATTGAATGTATATACTGGTGTTAGATTTGAAAACAATAAACAACTTCTTAAAGGATTTAGCGGAAAAACCAATAAACCCGTAGAAATTATTAATGATATTCCAGATATTTTCCCCTCTCTTAATGCAACATACTCATTTACTGAAAAATCATTACTGAGATTTGCTTATGGTATAACTATTAATCGTCCTGAATTTCGCGAAATTGCCCCTTATTCTTATTATGATTTTGAGTTGAAATCAACCGTATATGGTAACGATTCATTGAAAAATGCTTATATTCATAATTTCGATTTGCGTTATGAGTTTTATCCAACAATGGGCGAAATGATTACGATAGGTGCTTTTTATAAATATTTTAATAATCCAATTGAAGCAACTTTAATTCCAACATCTGGTTCGGGAGGATGGGATTATTTGTTTTTGAATACAGTTTCTTCAACCAGTATTGGAGCAGAAATAGATATGCGTAAATCGCTTAATAATTGGGCAAAAAGAGGCGATTTCCTCAGAAATTTCAGTAATCTGACAATCACGTTCAATGCATCATATATTAATAGCAAAATTGTTTCAGACGAAGCTTATGTAAGAGATAAAGAACGACCTATGCAAGGACAATCACCTTTTATCATTAATACAGGTTTGTATTATCAGAATGATAGTTTGGGTTTAATGGTAAGTTTGATGTATAATGTTATCGGTAAACGAATTATGTTTGTTGGAAATCCTAATAGTCCACATATTTACGAAATGCCATTTAATTTGTTAGATTTGAGCATAAATAAAAGTTTTGGGAAACACCTTTCAGTAAAATTTGGGATCAAGAATTTGTTAGATCAAACTGTTAAGTTTGCACAAACTGTTGATTTTAATAAAGATAATAATGGAGATGGCATTGGAGATGGTATTGTAGAACGTGAACAGATTACCAAAAGCTATCAGCCAGGCAGATATTTTTCGTTAGGTTTTACATATAGTTTTTAATA
>CAZWRD010000143.1:0-8018 GCA_964636105.1 uncultured Bacteroides sp. | reverse complement strand
TTCGACAAGCTAGTCATCAGTGGTGAGTAGGCTTCCGAATACTTTCGACAAGCTAGTCATGAGTGGTGAGTAGGCATAATACAAATTTACTTTTCAATTTGGCATTTGGTAAAAATGTTCATAAAAAAAGTGATTGTAGTTTATGCCTACAATCACTTTTTTGGTTCTTTATCAATAGGTTGAAAATTGCGTGGACTTTATTTCAGAAAATATTTTTTTATTAGTTCTAGCAATTTATTTTTGTCAATAGGTTTTGCAACATGCTCGTTGCAACCTGCTTCGTAAGCCTTATCCCTATCCCCTATTTGCGAAAGTACAGTTTGGGCAATAATAATTACATCTTTATTAAATTCTCTAATTTTTTGAGTAGTAATATAGCCATCCAAACCAGGCAGCATTATGTCCATAAGAATCAAATCGATATCAGGATTGTTTTTGCAAATTTCAATTCCATCTAAGCCCGATTTTACATGTAACAATTCAAAGTTAAAAAGCGATAAAGTACTGGTAATTACACGATCTGAAATATCATCATCTTCAATTATCAATATTTTTAAATTATAATCCATCAAATTGCTATTAATAATTTCGTTTTTAAAAGCAATTTTCGACAAATTATCTGTATCCTTATCCGAAAACAATCTTGGTAAGCTAAACCTAAAACTACTTCCAATGTTAATTTCCGATTCAACCCAAATTCTTCCGTCCAACTTTTCAATAAAATCTTTGCACAGAATAAGACCTAAGCCAGTGCTTGCTTCGCCCCCTGTACCCAATCTATTTGATTTTTTGTTGATTGTAAACAAATTCTCAATAATTTCGGCACTCATACCTATACCTGTATCGTTTACACAAATAACTATTTCATCACCCTCAAAATAATTTTTAACTGTTATTTTTCCACCCGAAGGCGTAAATTTAATTGCATTTGAAATCAAATTTCTGATAACAGTAAGCAACATATTTGCATCAGTTTCAATTTCGATATTTTTGTCGATATCAATAATTAAATCAATAGATTTGTTTTTGGCTAATTCAAAAATCACATCCAAGTTTTCATTAATAATTTGCGAAAGAATGTGAATTTTCTTTTCAATAATTATTTGATTGCGTTGCAATTTAGCCCAATTTAGCAAATTATCGAGCAAATTATAAATATTTTTGGCAGAAATGTTAAGTTCGATAGCCATTTCCTTAATATCAGCCTCAGTAAATTCCATTGAATCGTCAATCATCAATTCGGTATAGTTCATAAAACCACCCAAAGGACCACGCAAATCGTGCGAAATGATTGAAAAAAGCTTGTCTTTTTCGGCATTTAATTTCTGAAGTTCTTTTTGTTGTTGATTTATTTTAAGATGAGTAGCAACCCTAGCCAAAACTTCTTCCGCCTGAAAAGGCTTCGTTACATAATCAACACCGCCCACCTTCAGAGCCTTAACAATATTCTGAGTTTCGTTAAGAGCACTAATAAAAATAACAGGGATGTCAGCAAAACGAGGATTTTCCCTTAAACGTTTGCAAACTTCATAACCGTCAATTTCGGGCATCATAATGTCGAGCAATATCAGGTCGGGAATTTCTTTTTCAATAACTTGCAAAGCCAAAATACCATTTGGAACTGGTCTTACTTTATAGCCTTCCAATTTAAGTATTTCACCCAAAATTTTCAAATTTGCAGGAACATCATCTACAATAAGTATATTAGCAATGTTTTGATTTTGCATATTTTCTGTATTCATCTTTATTTTTTATTTAATAATTTATGCAAATAATCATATTCGTAATTATAAGCATGTGTTTTTAATTGTTGTGCCAAAACTTTATTATCAATTTCGATTTCAGAAATGAGTTCTATTAATGTGTCAAAATCAGCAAAATCAATAGCTTCCATTATCTTTAATTTCAATTCATCATCTAATAAATCAATATCATTTTTCAAAGCATCATTATCATCAATATATTTTTCGGTATTATGTCCAGATTCATCCTCATAAATATATTCAATATTAAGGATTTTTCCGATAGTATTAAACAATTCACTTTCTCTGAATGGTTTACGAATATAACCATCCATTCCAATCGCTTCTGTTTTCTTTCGTTCTTCTTCAAACGAACTTGCAGTAATAGCCACAATTGGTGTATGTTTTCCTTTATCGGTAGCTTTTATTTTGCAAGTTGCCTCATAGCCATCCATCACAGGCATACGCATATCCATCAATATCAAATCAGGATTCCAATCTTCAAACTTTTCAATACCATCCAAACCATTTATTGCTTCTAAAGTTTCAAACCCAATTATTTGCAATAATGAAACGGCAACTTTCAGATTTTCTTCTTTATCGTCAACAACCAAAATCTTATATTTTTTCTGATTATCGGCTAATCTGATTATTTTTTTGTGATTTTCATTTACAACGGCTTCCATGTTACCAATTTTCAGTATCACATAAAAAGTAAAGATACTACCCTTACCCTTAGTACTTTTAACGCTAATATCACCTCCCATCAAAACAGCTAATTCGCGGCTCAAAGCAAGCCCCAAACCAGTACCACTTCCTTTTTTAATACCCGAACTGGTTTGAACAAAATGCTTAAACAAGCTATTTATTTCATTATCGTCAATACCACAACCCGTATCTTTAATTTCTACAATAAGTTTAATTTCATTATTTTCTGTTCTTTCAGAGTTTATATTCACATTAATACTGCCTTCATCTGTAAATTTGAGGGCATTACCTATCAAATTTACAAAAATCTGACGCAATTTACTCTCATCAGCTACGGTATAGCGAGGTGTATTTTCATCCCAAAACAAATTAAAATCGATATTTTTAGTTTTTGCCGACTCTTTAAAAATAAGTCGAATATCATCAATAAGCTCGTGCAAATCAATATGATTATAATTTAAAGTAATTTTACCTGCTTCAATTTTCGAAAGTTCCAATATTTCATTAATCAAAGCCAATAAATGTTCGCCAGCTCTAATTATCGAAAGATTGTAATCTTTTTGTTGTTGATTAAGAAGCGAATCTCTGTTTAATAATTGCGAAAATCCAATAATTGCATTAAGAGGTGTTCTGATTTCGTGCGACATATTAGCCAGAAAAATACTTTTAGACTTATTAGCCATTTCGGCTTCGGCAGCCATTGCATAAGCATGAGCAGTAGCCTGTTCCGAATTGGTAAGAGCCATGTCGAGTTCCAGATTTTTCATTTCAATCTGAGTAGTATAATTCATCAGATTTTTTTCCGATTCTTTTTGAGCTGTTATATCCCAATTTGTACCAATCATTCTGATTGCTTCACCTTTGTCATCATATAAAACGGTGGCTAAGGCTCTAATGTTGTGTGTTGAATTATCGGGATGAACAATTCTAAACTCGGTATTAAATTCCTTTTCACCGTTTATAGCCAGCTTTATTTCTTCATCAGCTCTTGCTTTATCTTCGGGATGCAAATTATTTTGCCAAGCATAGTAAGCATTGTCAAATATATTTTTATCTAAACCATACAATTCAAACATTTGCTCGTCCCAATACAAATTTCCCGATTTAATATCAAGTTCCCAAACGCCTACACCACCAGCTCTTGTTGCCAATTCCAAGCGGGTTGTTAATTGCTTTAATTCATCTTCAGCTTTTTTTCTATCAGAAATATCGTGGGTAACCCCAACAATACCTGTAATATTTCCATGTATATCTTTTAAGGGTACTTTCGAGCCCAAAAGCCAATGTTGCTTTCCTTTTTTATCAGTTAAAGTACTTTCAATATTCATTAAAGCTTCACCAGTAGATATCACTTTCATATCCTGACTTTGTGAAAATTTTGCCTCGAAATCAGGAAGTAAATTATAATCGGTAATCCCAATAATTTCTGATTCTGAATTCATACCCAAAAGCTCAACTTCTTTAGGATTAGCCAGAATTTTTTTACCCTCAATATCTTTAACATAAACAGCATCGGGTATTAAATCGATAATGGTTCTAAAAAGGGTTCTTTCATTTTGCAGATTTTCTTCGGCTAATTTTCTTTCAGTAATATCACGTTCTACAAATAAAATACTTGATGGTTGTCCGTTTTTATCGTATAATACTGCAGAATTTACATCACTATAAAATTTCGAACCATCTTTTTTAAGTGCCAAATATTCACTTATTTTATTGTTTTTATTGCCTTGAATTAAGTTTTGTAAATTTTTTGAAAGTAATTCATGATTAGATGCATCAATAAATTCAAATATCGATTTGCCAATATATTCATCAATTTTATCCGAAGAAAAACCATGCATGGTTGCCAGTTTTTCCGACATCAACTGTATTTTACCATCAATACCTGCCATACCAATACCATCAGGCGATGCCGAAATAATAGCTTCAAATTTCTGACTACTAGAGCGTATAGCTTCTTCTGCTTCTTTACGTATTGTAATATCACGACTAATACCCAAAATCCCGATCAAACTCCCATCACTAGCCCAATAAGGTGTTTTCAGCGTATCAAGAAGCACCTTTTTCCCGCCGGGATAGGTAATCCATTCTTCATTATGTTTAGGTATTTTCTCTTTAAGCATTTCATTATCATAAAATCTAAATTCATCAGCAATATCTTTGCTAAATAAATCATAGTCGGTCTTATTGATAATCTGATTCTTGTCTTTCCCAACAAGTTGTGCAAAAGGAGGATTACATCCTAAATATATACCATTAATATCTTTAAAGAAAATAATATCAGGTATAGAATCTAAAAGAGAAGTAATTAAACCTGTTTGTTTTATTTTTTCAGCTTCAGCTTCCTTTTTCTGTGTAATATCTTCTTTTATAGCAATAAAATGAGTTATTTGCTTATTTTCATTAAAAATTGGAGAAATCGAAGCAGTTTCCCAGAATAATTCTCCATTTTTCTTAATGTTTTGCAATTCACCAGTCCATTCTTTGCCAGCAATTATGGTTTCCCAAAGTTTAGTAGAATACTCTTTTGAAGTACTAACAGATTTTAGAATTCTTGGATTTTGCCCCAAAACCTCTTCTTTAGTATAACCCGTTAATATACAAAATTTAGGATTTACATATTCAATTAATCCATTTACATCTGTAATTACAATAGAAGCATTATTTTGCTCAACAGCTTTTGAAAGTTTCAGAATTTCTTCTTCAGCTTTTTTCCGTTCTTCAATTAAATTAATCAGGGAGTCAAACAGATAATTGCTATCATCATCCATGTTTTTTTCAGCATTAATGGCTTCAATTTCTGGATTTAATACCAAAATTGCTTTTTTAATTTTGTCAATAATAGTACGCTGATTTTCTGCATCTATTTTGTGTTTCTGAAAAGCATTTCTTAGTTCTTGCGAACTGATTTCAATTGAATTTTGCAAAAGTTTTGAATCCTCATCAAAACTAATATAAGTGTTGTTTATATCCTGAAGAAAATTTATAATATTTTCAGGAACAGTTTCAAAACCGCCAAAATGTCGCTTAATCTGACGAATCAGAAGTTTATTGTAATTGGCTTCCATAGTATTGATTTATATTTCTTTAAAAATAGTTATGGTCATGGTTTGATTGTGAAGTTCGCATTGTTGTTCAAAAGGTTTCGTAGGGCATATTTCGCCATAAGAATAAAACCCAGTCATACATGTTTTATTACCAACTACTTCTCTGATAGCTTCTAATTCTTCTTCAACTCTTTGTTTAAGTACAAGTTTACGACCAACGCAACTAATTAAAATAGCCAAATCAGGGTCAGAATTTTTAAGACTAATTTTGGCCATTTCAGCAGCATCATTGGCTCCATCAATAAGTCTTTCAAAATTAGCTTTCATCAATCTAACATTAGAACCTTGAGGCAAATCGCCAGCAAATACCATACTGCCATCGGTTTCATTTACTGATAGTACCGTACGAACCAAAAAAGTTTCATTTTCTCTATTCATCATACTAAGCGGAAACAACAAAGCTGAAGCGGGCAAATTGGCTGCATGTTCACCTAAATATTTTTTGTATAATTCCAAAGCGGGTTGATTATCTAATTCATACAATACATTTTTATCTGATTTGGTAACTTCTCTGTCAACACCAAAAGAATCCCAGCCACCCATCGAACCATAACCTACTTTTAAATTTTCGCCATAAAAACCTATTGCCAAAACAATATTATTTTCGCCAGCTTTATTATGTACGATTACAGTTTCTATAAAATTTGCTTGATCTCCAGCCAAACCACCAGTTACCGACACTTTATTTTGAAGCCTATAATTAATCCCTTTGGTAAGTTCGCTTCCATTGATATTTAGACCTTCTGATAGTATCATGATATGCACTAAATCATCTTTATAGAGCTTATTTGCTAAATTCTCACCTACCTTAAAGCTATTATCCATTTTTTCTATTTTCTCTTCTGCAATTTCAATTTTGGTTTTTTCAAAATAAACGGCAGTGCAAACAATTTTGTTATCATATACTTCTTCCTGACAAATTTCACCCGAAGTTGAACATCCTGTTATTTGGGCAAAAGGATACATTTGTTTTACAAAATCTATATGCTCGTCATTTTTTAAAAGATTTTTATTGCCAAATAAAAAAACAAGTTGAGCACTTTTTTGTAAATTATTGTCTGTTTTTCTTACCCAGCCTTCTGATTGTGTATATGTAATTTGTTCTGTTTTCATTGTTTATAATTTTTTATAAAATATTGATAATAATAAAGATGAGAATTTAAATGCTTGATTTTTATTTATGTAATTGTAATTAAGTCTAAAATTCAGATATATTACAAATAACAATCAAAATTAAATAATAATTTTATATTTTATAAAAAAAACAATCAAATTAAATAAATTTAAACCAATTTGATTGCTATGACAACAAAATCAATACATTAAAAAATGTATAAGTCAAATTATACTAGGTTTTTGTTTTTATGTGACTTCCAAAAATTGCTTTTTCTTCATTAAACTTCAATGTTCATGATATCGCAGCCAGATGTTGGCTTTCCATATCGTTTTACGGTAAAATGGATGCAAACAAAGCTTAGTAGATTAACTAAATTACTGCCAATAAGGAAGAAAATTCAGGAATTGCATCTTTTTCGAGTGTAAAATTTGGAATAATCAGAACTTGCAGATGCGTTCTTTTCTTATCATTACGTAAGAAAATGTTTTTGAACATCGCTTTTAAGTTTTCTCGTAACTAAAGTTTGTTAAACCCTAAATAATAGTTTAGATTTTAACTTTATATGCAATCTGCATGTATGCCTCCGAAACTTTTCATCAAGGTAGTTACGAGTGGTGGGTATATTCTGAAATACGTTTGCAGTGTAGGGTAGTTTTTATATTAAAAATGTTATTATTTTTGCAGAATTGTATTTATATAATTGTAATTGATATGGCAAATATTATCAGGCTTTTTATAGTTATTGCGGCAGTTTTGGGAATTACATCTTGTACCACCTACTTAATTCCGATTGAAAGTTTTAAACAACAATTTTCTGATGTTGATTCTTCGGAATATGTAAATGTAAAAGTTCGTGGTCCTATAGGTGAGGGCTATTATTATGCGGCCAACCCCATTGGTACAATTAAATGTGTTGACAAAGAGGGGAAACCTCATATCCTAAAAAACAGTCCTTCAATTGAAATTCGTTTTACCTATGGCGATAGAAATAAAAGAACTGTATTTTATTTCGACAGAATATTTGTAAACGATAGTTGTGTTGTAGGAGTTAGGTCCAGATTTATACCATCATTAATCAAAACAATTCCAATAAATTCGATTAAAAAGATTGAAATACAAGACGGTAGAAAAAACTTCAAATATCAATAAATCTGTGTTTAAAATGAATTCTAAACGCTTTTAATAATTTATAAATTAGTTTAACCAAAAATATCATAAAAAAAAATCGGTAGGCTTGTTCAATGTAATCTGAATCGGCCTCCCGAAAAATTTGTTTTTAATATCTTATAAAAACATAAGCACGCCATTAATAAGGCTTCTCCCCTATCAGGTATAACTTATTTT
>CAZWRD010000142.1:0-8117 GCA_964636105.1 uncultured Bacteroides sp. | reverse complement strand
ACTCTCAACCATTATTTCACCATTGTTTTTCTCAACAAACTCTTTACATAGCAAAAGCCCTAATCCTGAGCCAATTTCACCTGCTGTCCCTTTTGAAATTACTTTTTCATCTATACTAAAAATTTTTGATAATTCAGCTTCATTTAACCCAACGCCACTATCTTTAACAACAACTTTTGCCCTTTGCCCATTTCTAATCAAAATTACATCTACACTCCCTTTCTGATTAGTAAATTTAATGGCATTAGAAATCAGATTTCTAATCACAGTATCTATCATATTTTTATCCGCTTCTATTTGCAATTCTTCAGTATAATAAAAAGACAGCTTTATATTTTTTGAAATTGCATTTTGTTGCATCAAATCCACAACATCTTCAATAAGAGGTTTTAATTCAATTTTTTCGGGTTTAAATTGTATATTTCCAGTTTGAGCCTGCGACCATTTCAATAAATTATCAAGCAACTTAAAAATGCTATTAGATGAATTGCTTAACATATTTATCATTTCCACACGCTCATTATCAGACAAGATCTGGTAATCTTGTTGCAAAATATCAGTTAAACCCAATATAGAATGAAAAGGAGCCCGAATATCATGAGCTATAATCGAAAAAAATTTATTTTTTGAAGCGTTTGCAATATTTAATTGTTCAACCATTTGTGTCATCTCATTACTCTGCAGGGTAATTTGATTGTTCAATTCTACGAGCTTTTCATTTTGATTTTTAAGCATTTTCGCTCTTTTTATATATACTACCATAGCAGATATAACTAAAAAAGCTATACTTGCCAACAATATAATTATCAATATATTTAATCCTTTAATTTTTGCATCCTGAGAAATAATTTTCTGATAATTTTCAATTTCTGATTTTACCCTTATCTCATTTAATCTGTTAGTTCCATCCAATACTTTTTGTCGTTCCATACTTGCACTTATGATATCAGCCCAATCACTCATAATTGCAAGAAACTTATAAGCATTATAAAAATCTTTTTTCTTTTCATAGGTTGAAAGTAAATATTTAGATGACAGATAAATATACGGCTTTATACTATCTTTTATAGCAATATTATAGCTTAATAATCCATAAATTTCCGCCTTATTATAATCACCCATATTCAGATAAGCTAAACAAATATTATTCAATACATAAGGCAAATCTTTTGGCGATTCTTTTCTAAAAATAGTTTCAGCATTAAAAAGATATGAAAGTGCTTGCTTGTATTCTTTTAAATTAGTTAAAGAAGAACCTATTAAAATTTGATTGTCAGCTTTTAACCGCATATCTGATAAATTTATACAGATATTTAAGGATTTTTCAGCTAAAAGTATTGATTTTTTAAACTCCTGCATTTCATAATAAATTGCTGACAATCTATTAAAAATTCTTGCTTTTATTTGGATTCTTCTCTTGTTATTATTATAATAATCAGCAATTTCTAAATATTTTATACCTGTTTCATAATTACCTAAAGCTCTATGAACTTCACCTAAGTCAATAATCATATCTTGTGCAAATAAATAATCTGCATTAACTAAAGCATAGAAAATTGCATTATTCAAGGCCGCTATTGCATCGCTATTTTTATATTTACTCCTATGTATTTCAGAAAGCACATAGTAATTGAATGATAGAATTGAATCATTTTTGCTTTTTGAAGAATAATACAAGGCTTTATTGGCTAAATCTTCCGCTATACTAGAATTTGAATTGATATTTTTTTGAGATAAATCTAGATATTTTTGAGCAATATTTTTGTAATCAGCAATAGTTGTATCCGATTTCGGAAAGGCTTCATAATTAATAAATATGAAAAATATTACTATCCAAAAAACTTGAAATATACTCTTCGTCATAAAATCGTGTTTCATATAATAAATGATTCATACAAAAATAAGGAAAATATCTGCAATAAAATCAAAAAGAGGCAAAAAATTGCCTCTTTTCTCAAATACTTTTTACTTTTTTATTTAAAATCCATTTAATTGCATAGTTACAGTAGGTATCAACATTAAAAACCCAACAATAGTAAGTATCAAAATCAGAGGCCATGCCCATTTAAACCACTTATTAAAAGGAATTCGTGCAATTTCCAGAACGCCTATTAATACTCCTGATGTAGGTGTTATCAAATTAGTAAAACCATCTCCAATATGAAAAGCTGTAACTGTTGCCTGTTTTGATAATCCGATCATTTCTGAAATATCTCTTAAAATGGGCATTATCAAAGCTGCTTTTGCTGTACCTGAGGTAATTACCATATTTAAAGCCGACTGAAAAATATACATTAACGATAAGGTTGCAATATTACCCAATCCCATCATTGAATTTGAAATTCCATGCAATATGGTATCAATCACTTTACCATCTTCCAAAATAACGATTATACCACCAGCCAAACCAACTACCAATGCTGCCGACATGATATCTTTAGCCCCTGCCACAAAGAGTTTAGTAATATCGTTAGGCCCTTTGCCCATAGCCATACCAGCTAACAAAGCCATTGTAAAAAACAATGCTGCAATTTCCATTAATCCCCAATCGAAACCCATTACACCAAGCATCAAAAAAGCTATGGTAAACATTAAAATATTTAGTACAAAATACTGCATTGATTTTTTTGCAGTTATAAATCCAAAAATTGCAAACAATACACTTAAAATTGGCAAAACTGGCATTTTGAAAGCTGAAGGTCCTACTTTTATTGTATTTATTGGCATCATAATTGCATAAACAACAGTTATTGACAATATTACAAAATAGGCAATCCATGTTTTATTCAAAGAAGGAGTTCGCAAATCTTCGGCTGCCTGATTATGATGCGTACGCCAATATTCATCTTCGTTGTAAACAATTGATTTTTTTGGATTCTTTTTAATTTTTGCAGCATATCGCAAAACATAGCCAATACCAACAACATTAACAACCAACCAGATAACCAATCGGTATTCGATACCAGAAAATAAAGGTAAACCCGCAATTTCCTGAGCAATTCCCAACGTAAAAGGATTTAACAAACAACCAGCAAAACCAATGCCTGCTGCAATAAAGCACATACAAACGCCTACAATTGAGTCGTATCCCATTGATACTGCCAGAGGTACAAAAATAATTACAAAAGCAATGGTTTCTTCACTCATACCAAATATAGCTCCAAAGAAACTAAACATTAACATTACTACTGTAATAATTATATTATTAACACCCAACTTCTTAAATATCCAATACTTATCTAATTTTTTACTTCTTAGCAAAAAAGAATTAACACCAGCATCTATTGCTTTACTCTCATTTAATATCCAAAATGCACCTCCCAAAATTAAAATAAAAACAATAATTTTTGGTGAACGAACAAAGCCTTTGTAAAAAGCAGAGAAAATTTGCCAGGTTTGTGGCTGTTGTTCAAGTCGTTGATAAGAATCTGTTTTTATAACTTCTCTTTTATTTCCATTGGTTTCAATAGTTTCACGGCTAAACTCTCCTGCTGGTACTATCCATGTAGTAACTGCTGCAATAAGAATAATAAAAAAGATAATTACGTAAGTGTGTGGAAATTTTTTATTAAGCATAATTTCGTTTTTTCTTCAAAAATATAAATTTTCTATATATAATACAATAAAAAAGCAACTTCTACTTAACAAAAATCATTATACTACTATAAATCTGATAATTAAAATATAAAAAATCCAACAGCTACTATTTATTCAAGAGATTTTGTAATTTTGCAGGGTAATACCGAAATGAAATTTGTAATAGTCATATTCGATTCGCTTTTGAAACTATAACATATTTCTAATCGGCATTATACCATAAAGCTATTAACTAGTTTATAAATCAATTTGGTATAATTTAATCTTATGACAAAAATTTCGGCAGTTATAATCACATTTAACGAAGAACGCAATATTGAAAGATGCATTAATTCTTTACAAGATATTGCTGATGAAATAATTGTAGTAGATTCATTTTCAACAGATAAAACTGCAGAAATTTGCAAAAGCTTTGAAATAAAATTTATTCAGACCCAATGGTTAGGTTATTCAAAAACCAAAAATTACGGAAATTCCTTAGCTACAAATGATTATATTTTATCAATTGATGCCGATGAAGCACTTTCAGAAGAATTGAAAAATGAAATTTATTTGATTAAAACTGCTGAAAAAATTGCAGATGCATATTTTGTAAAAAGATTAACCAATTATTGCGGAAGCTGGATACATCATTGTGGCTGGTATCCCGATAAAAAATTACGGTTGTGGAATAAACAAAAAGGAAAATGGGAAGGGAATATTCACGAAGAAGTAATAATGTACAATAATACAACAGCTTCTGAATTAAAAAATGATTTACTTCATTATTCCTATTATTCTATCCAACAACATATCAATCAAGCAAATAAATTTACAGATTTAACTTCTGCAGAAGCTTTTAAAAATGGGAAAAAAAGCAATCTATTTAAAATACTTTTTAATCCGATTATTAAATTCAAAAAAGATTATTTCCTCAAACTTGGCTTATTAGATGGTTATCATGGTTTTGTAATTTGTGCAATTTCAGCATTTGCTACTTTTTTGAAATACATCAAATTACGAGAGTTACACAAAAATTCATCTTTATAATGAGCCCGAAACGAATTATAATTAGTCGCACAGATAGCATTGGAGATGTTATACTTACATTGCCTTTAGCAGGTATTCTCAAGCAATATTTTCCAGATTTACACATCATTTTTTTAGGGAGTTCGTACACCAAAGATATTATTAAATGCTGCAAACATATTGATGAATTTATAGATTGGGCGCAAATTAGTATTCTTCCAGAAAATGAAGCTATTAACTATCTGAAAAACACAAAAGCAGATACGATTATTCATGTTTTTCCACGAAAAGAAATTGCTTCACTGGCAAAAAAAGCCCAAATAAAGAACCGTATTGGAACAACCAACCGCCTATATCATTGGTTTACATGCAATAAACTTTTAAGATTTTCACGCAAAAACTCCGAACTGCATGAAGCCCAATTAAACGTTAAACTTTTAAAACCATTTGGCATTGACAAACAATTTGATTTATTTGAATTTGCCTCTTTTTATGGCTTTGAAAGTAAAATTACTCTATCAGAAAATATTTTATCTTTAATTGATAAACAAAAGTTTAACCTTATTCTTCATCCAAAATCAAAAGGTAGTGCTCGCGAATGGGGCTTAGAAAACTTTTCAAAACTGATTGAAATTTTACCCAAAAATAAGTTTAAGATTTTTGTTTCTGGTACTTCATTTGAAGCCGAACTTATGCAAACAGAAATAATTGAGAAACATAAAGATAGCATAATTGATATTACTGGCAAATTCAGTTTGGCTGAATTTATAGCTTTTATAGCGCTTGCAGACGGATTGATTGCAGCAAGCACTGGACCATTGCATATTGCTGCGGCTCTAGGAAAAGTGGCAATTGGAATTTATCCGCCGATTAAACCTATGCATCCTGGTCGCTGGCAACCGATTGGGGAAAAAGCAACCTATTTAGTCTCAGAAAAAAGATGTGAGGATTGTCGGAAATCTAACGATTGTCAATGTATGCGAAATATTTCACCCGAAAATTTATTATCAAAATTAGAACCTTTTATTAATCTATAAACAAATAAAATGCTCACTAACAAATTTAAAAATTCCTAAATGCCTAAAAAAGAGGAAAAATTTTCAATTTAACAATTAAAAAATAAACAGATGAAAAAAATTTTTACAGTAATTACAATACTTTTATCAATAATACTGCTTGTTTTCTTGTTTTCACCTTCATATTTACGAATGGCTTTAATTTATCAATATGTAGGAATTGATGATCACAATATTTTTCTGACAAAAACTGTAAAATCAGGAAATGCAATACCTTGGAAGATTTCTGAAAATTACAATCAATCAAAAATCAATACAAGCGAAAAACAAAAAATAGAATCATACAAAACCATTGCATTTATCGTAATTCAAAATGATTCAATACAATACGAAGAGTATTGGGATACATATTCAGACACTTCATTAACCAATGCATTTTCTGCTACCAAAAGTATCATCTCTTTGCTAATTGGCATTGCTATTGATGAAGGAAAAATAAAAAGTATCAATCAGAAAATAAGCGACTTTTTCCCTGAACTTAAAGGGAAATACAGCGGAGAAGTTAGCATAAAAAACTTATTAACAATGAGTTCTGGAATAAATTGGGATGAAAGTTATGGAAGTCCGTTTTCAAAAACCACCCAAGCATATTATGGTAGCAACTTAAAAAAATTGATTTTTGATCTTGAAATTAATGAAAAACCTGGAGAAAAATTCAAATACCTTAGCGGTACAACACAATTACTTGCCTTTGTAATAAGTAAAGCAACTGGCAAAAGCGTTTCAGAATATGCTTCAGAAAAACTATGGATACCTATTGGAGCTCAACATGATGCACTTTGGTATCTTGATAAAGCCAATGGAATGGAAAAGTCCTATTGCTGTTTTACATCAAATGCAAGAGATTTTGCAAAAATTGGCCAATTGGTTTTAGATAGCGGAAGGGTAAATGGAAATCAAATTATTTCGGAAAATTATATTAGCCAACTTTCGCAACCAGATACTTTTCTGATTGATGAAAAAAATCAAAAAGTAGATTATTATGGTCTTCATTGGTGGATTATTGATTATAAAGGCTTTAAAATTACTTATGCCAGAGGAATATTGGGTCAATATATTTTTGTAATTCCACAAATGAATGCAGTTGTTGTCAGATTAGGTCATAAACGTGATGATAATTACGAAAAACACCATCCATTAGATGTTTACCTATATCTGGATGCAGCCTTTAGTTTATTAAATAAATAACACAATCTCAAGATAATGACCAAATACAGTTTCAAAAACGACTACAGCGAAGGATTCCATCCACAATTAATTGAAGCCCTTGCAAAAACAAATTTCGAACAACAACATGGATACGGAGACGATAAGTATTGCGAAATGGCAAGGGCAGCCATCAAAGCAAAAACAGGGCATCCGGATGCAGATATTTATTTCGTTTCGGGCGGAACGCAGGCAAATACAATAGTTATTGCTTCGGCATTAAAACCTTTTGAAGGAGTAATTGCCGCAACAACCGGACATATCAATGTACATGAAACCGGAGCTATTGAAGCAAGTGGACATAAAATTATTATAGTTACATCACATGATGGAAAAGTAAAACCTGAAGATATTATTGCAGAATGTGATAGAGCAGAAGATCACCACATGGTTAGGCCGGCAATGGTTTATATTTCAAACTCCACAGAAGTAGGAAGCGTTTACACCAAAGCTGAATTAACGGCTTTGTCAGAAACTTGTAAATCAAGGAATCTATATTTATATCTGGATGGAGCAAGATTGGGTTCTGCTTTGTGTTCCGATAATAATGATCTTAGCTTAACAGATTTATCCGAACTTACAGATGCTTTTTATATAGGAGGCACCAAAAATGGTGCAATTATGGGCGAAGCCATTGTTATCAATAATGACAATCTGAAAAAAGACTTCAATTATCACCTAAAACAAAGAGGAGCTTTACTTTCAAAGGGAAGATTGATGGGCGTTCAGTTTTATGAATTATTTAAAGAAAAGCTTTATTTTGAACTTGCACAACATGCCAACAACATGGCAAAAAAAATAGCTGATGCATTAACAGAAAAAGGTTTCTTATTTATCACAAAACACGAATCAAATCAGATATTTCCGATATTACCCAATGATTTAATTGATAAACTTCTAACAAAATATGAATTTTATATCTGGCAAAAAATGGAAGATAATAAATCAGCCGTTCGACTTGTAACTTCATGGGCTACACTCGAAAACAAAGTGGATGAATTTATAAAAGATATTTGTTGATAGTAAGATTTTTTTGTAAGTTTGTAATTAAAAACATTAGATTTATCATACTTAAATACTTATAAAATAATAACTGCCCATAAGTAAAAGTTGCACACCAACTGAGGACAATTAAATGGGCATTGATTTGTACAAATGAATAATTAAAAAATTTAAACAAATGAAAATATTCAGTTTTGGAGAATACATTAACGGAATACCCTTTAAAGT
>CAZWRD010000141.1:0-8203 GCA_964636105.1 uncultured Bacteroides sp. | reverse complement strand
AATAAAAGCTAACGCCTTTTTATGAGTTTATGTTGAGTTTTAAGTTATCATGTCTTTTTGTTTTTTTAATGATGTTGTAAAATTAATAAAATTTAAAAATTTTATCTATAAGAATTCTCATTGCATATATTCTTTAAAATCTTCCAAATCAGTATTAAAATCAGAAGCCATATGAAAAACGCCTTTCATACAACCTGCTTTCGGATGTATTCTTTGTTTTTCGGGGGCTTGCTGTTTTTGGATAAGAAATTCAATATAATCACTTACTTCTTTCTGAATCAGAGGTGAAAGTGTTGATAATTTTGTATATAAAGCTGTATTTGTCATGATTAATAAGAATTTATTACAAATGTAATAAAAAATCCACCAACAAATACAATGTCGGTGGATTTTTTTAAACTAAGCCTTATAAGATTTTTCAGAGTTCATAATATTATATCGCTTTTAATAAATTGCGACTTTTGCATTAATATTATTCATACTCAATTATCAGAACTTTTCATTTTCTACCATCACAAAATCCATTTGTTTTTTAGAAATATCCACTTTGATAATCTTGATTTTTACCCTGTCGCCCAATTTGTATTTATTACCATATCTTTGACCGATTACTTGATAATTTTCTTCGTCCAGATAATAATAATCATCGGCTAATTGCTTCAACGAAACCATACCTTCGCATTTATTACCTTCCAATTCTACAAAAAGACCCCACTTGCTCACACCCGAAATCAAACCAAAGAAAGTTTGTCCGATTTTATCAGAAAGATATTCAGCCTGTTTGTATTTAATAGAAGCTCTTTCGGCATCCGCAGCTTTTTTCTCCATTTTTGAAGAATGCTCACATTTTATTTCATAATCGGCTTTATTGGCTGATGCTTTACCCTCCAGATACATTTCCAGCAAACGATGAACCATCAAATCGGGATAACGTCTGATTGGAGATGTAAAATGAGAATAATATGGGAAAGCCAAACCGTAATGTCCGATATTATCAGTTGAATAATAGGCTTTTGACATGGTTCTGATGGCAATGGTCTCAATCATATTCTCTTCGCCTTTACCTGCAATATTGTCAAACAGATTATTAAACGAAGTTGCCAGATTTTTCCTGCTTCCTAATTTCATTTTATAACCCAATTTAGACAAAAACTGAACAAAAGTATTCAATTTCTCTGCATTAGGCTCATCATGAACCCGATAAACAAAAGTTTTGGGTGTTTCTTTACCCTTTTTTTCGCCTATTAATGAAGCGACTTTTTTATTTGCAAGCAACATAAAGTCTTCAATCAAGCGATTAGAATCCTTTATTTCTTTTACATAAACTCCAATTGGTTTAGAATTTTCATCCAATTTAAATTTTACTTCAGTTGATTTAAAGTTGATACTACCTTCCTTAAATCTCTCATCCCGTAATTTAAAAGCCAGTTTGTTAAGTGTTAACATTTCTTCTGCATAATCACCATTTTCGCTGTCTATAATATCCTGAGCTTCCTGATAAGTAAATCTTCTATTTGAATTAATAACCGTTTTTCCAAACCATTCGTGCTTAATATGCGCATTGTCATCCATTTCGAAAACTGCCGAAAAACACATTTTATCTTCGTGAGCCCTTAACGAACAAACTCCATTTGATAATTTTTCGGGCAACATAGGAATAACTCTGTCAACCATATACACCGATGTGCCTCTTTCATAAGCTTCATTATCCAGCAAAGTCTCTGGTATAACATAATATGAAACATCTGCAATATGCACACCTACCTCCCAATGTCCATTTTGCAACTTTTTAAGCGAAAGTGCATCGTCAAAATCTTTCGCATCTTCCGGATCTATTGTAAAAGTTACAACATCCCTGAAATCTCTTCTTCTTGCAATTTCTTTTTCGGGTATTGTTACCGGTATTTCATCTGCTTCTTTTTCAACAGCCTGTGGAAAGAACAATGGAAAATTAAATTCAGCCAAAATGGATTGCATCTCAACATTGTTGTCGCCGGGCATTCCTAAAACTTTAATAATTGCCCCAAAAGGATTATTTGCTCTTTCGGGCCATTCTGTTATCGTTGCCAAAGCTTTTTCGCCATTCTTGGCTCCATTCAAACTTTCTATCGGAATAAAAATATCCACAGCCATATTATTATTATCAGGAATCAGAAAAGCAAAATTTCTGGAAACCTGAACGGTGCCAACAAAATTTTTCTGAGCTCTTTCGATGATTTCAACTACTTGGCCTTCAGGTTTTCTTCCTTTTCTTCGAGGAAACAAAAAAACTTTAACTTTATCGCCATGCAAAGCATGATTGGTATTATTTGCCGAAATAAATACATCTTCTTCATCTTTACTTTGAATCAGATAAGCTTTTCCGGTTTGTTTCATATCAATAATGCCACTAACATGCGAATTTGCAACTAACTTCTCATTGATATATGAAGGGTTTAATCTGTATTTGCCCCTGCTTTCTTCTTTAATTGCAGATATGTTTAGTAACTCGTATATTGTGTTTATAATCAAATCTTTGCTTGCTTTGTCGCTATAGCCTAACTTTGCAGAAACTTGTTTGTAGTTATATGTAGAAAAAGGATCGTTTGCAAAAACTCTTAAGATGTTTGTTGCAAACGGATTATTTTCAAGCGAAATTTTATTTATTTTTTTGTTCATATTTTTTGTGTTAACATTACTAAATTGTAGTATTACAACTAATTAATTAAATTTGTAAGAATCATTTTTAATTCTACAAAGCTATTATTTTATTTAATAAACTAACATTTTTTATTCCTTAAAGTTTAATAAAAATAAAAATAACGACCATTATGACGCATTGGGTCGTTATGACATATTTCGTTAGTCGTTAATATATAATGATGTATGTAAAAATTAAGTCATTTTAACTCATTTTGTTGCAAATTTGCAAATATGAGTGTTTGTCGTTAAGCTCAGAAAATCAATTATATAACAGTTTGGCACGCTATTTGCAATTATGTAATCGCTTATTCAAAATAAGTTAATAATTTTATATTTTATCTTTTATCTTCGAGGGGTTGGGGGCTGTCTATTTAGGCAGCCCTTTTTTTTGTATCTATATAAAGATAAATTTTATTAAATTTGCCAGTAACAAAATTTAAAAACATGACCTTAATTAAATATCACATTTCAGGAAATATAGTAGATGTAGTTGCAAAACGCATTTACAAAGGTATTATAACTATTGAAAATCATAAAATTATCGAAATAAAAGAATCAGAAACCGCAGATAATCAATTTATTTTGCCGGGTTTAATTGATGCTCACGTTCATATTGAAAGTTCAATGATAATACCCTCAGAATTCGCTCGATTAGCAGTAATTCACGGAACTGTAGCTACTGTTTCCGATCCTCACGAAATAGCAAATGTGATTGGAATGAATGGGGTGAATTTTATGATTAACAATGGAAAAAAAGTCCCTTTCAAGTTTTTCTTTGGTGCACCTTCATGTGTACCAGCTACACCTTTTGAAACATCGGGTGCAAGCATAAAAGTTTCAGATATTGAGGAACTTATGTCTAAGTCTGAAATAAAATATTTATCAGAAATGATGAATTTTCCTGGCGTTTTGTACAATGATGAAGAGGTAATGGCAAAATTGGCTATAGCAAAAAAATATAGTAAACCAGTTGATGGTCATGCGCCTGGACTTAAAGGTAAAGATGCCGATAAATATGTGAAATCAGGAATTACCACTGATCATGAATGTTTTACAATAGAAGAAGCTATTGACAAAATAAATAGCGGCATGAAAGTTCAGATAAGAGAAGGTAGTGCCGCAAAAAACTTCGATTCATTGGTTGATTTATTAGCTTCTCATCCTGATGAAATTATGTTTTGTTCGGACGACAAACATCCTAATGACTTAACCTACGGGCATATCAATCAACTTATAATCAGAGCCATGAAGAAAGGTTATGATTTTATTGATATCATTAGAGCATGCACTTATGTTCCTGTAAAACACTATAATTTGGAAGTTGGTTTGCTCCAAGTTGGTGATGCTGCTGATTTTATTATTATAGATAATCTTTTTGATTTCAATATTTTAAGTACATTTATTGATGGTCATAAGGTTGCAGAAAATGGCAAAACTTTGATAAATTCAGTTGAAGAAGATTGCCCAAATATTTTTAAAGCAAATATTGTACTTTCCTCTGATTTGGAAATTCCTTTTGAAAACAAGGAAATAAAAGTTATCAAAGCACTGGAAGGTCAGCTTATTACAGAAAAAATGATGGTTTTTCCAAAGCATGATCATAAATTTATATTATCTGATACCGAAAGAGATATATTAAAGATTGTTGTATTGAATCGTTACGAAATATCAAAACCTTCGGTTGCATATATCAATGGATTTGGATTTAAAAACGGAGCAATTGCATCAACTGTTGCTCACGATAGCCACAACATTATAGCGGTTGGCACCAATGACAACGACATTGCAGAAGCTATAAATTTACTAATAAATTCAAAAGGAGGCATTTCTGTGGTTAATGATAAAACAAAATACCACTTACCTTTGCCAGTAGCAGGCCTTATGTCAAATGAAGATGGATTTGAAGTTGCTCATAAATATGAATTTATCGATCAAAAAGCCAAAGAATTAGGTTCTGTATTACAAGCACCATTTATGACTTTATCTTTTATGGCATTATTGGTAATTCCTGAATTAAAAATAAGTGATAAAGGATTGTTTGATGGCAATATATTTGAATTTACATCTTTGTAACTAAATGAAATTCTGCTGTATAAGTTAAATAATCAAACATTATACATATATACATATCTTGCATTTGT
The DNA here is from genome assembly GCA_964636105.1 of uncultured Bacteroides sp. Taxonomy (GTDB): domain Bacteria; phylum Bacteroidota; class Bacteroidia; order Bacteroidales; family JACABE01; genus JACABE01. The sequence continues at coordinate 3,380 of CAZWRD010000141.1, read as the reverse complement.
TTTTTTTGTAATTTTGCAAAAAAACAAATTATGTCAGATATTGATATTGAGCAATTGGAAATTGCAGCAAGTAGATTAAAAGCCATTGCTCATCCACTCCGAATTGCGCTAATAAGCATGTTGCAGGAAAAGGAAAGGCTTTGTGTTACTGATATTTATACTAAACTTGGTATAGAACAAGCTACTGCTTCTCATCACCTTAATATTTTAAAGATAAATGGCATCCTTATTTGTAAACGTGAAGGCAAATTAATGTATTATTCATTAAAAATCAAAACGTTAACCAAAATACTTGATTGTATTAATAATTGCAATACAGTTTAATCTACAAATTATCTTTTAGTTCAGTTAAAAATCCTTTAATTTTTTGCAGAGATTTAATTAGTTCGTGATTATCAATTACTTCTGTTTTGTTTTCATTTAGTTTATCCTTGGCTCCTTGCAAAGTAAACCCTCTTTCTTTTACCAAATGATAGATAATGTGAAAGTTATCAATATCTTGTTTAGTAAATAATCTGTTTCCCTTTTTGTTTTTTAATGGTTTGATAATTTCAAATTCTTTTTCCCAAAATCTTATCAAAGAAGTATTTACACTGAACATGGTAGCAACTTCACTAATTGAATAATATATTTTTTCTGACATAATAGAATTATTTAAACAGATATAATAAGGATTTTAAATGTTTTATTACCAATGAAATGCATCTTTATGAAACCAATTATCATGTAATCGCAACACTTGTTCAATAATATCTCTTACACAACCATCACCCCCTTTTGCATCAGAAATATAATCAGCCACTGATTTTATTTCAATGGCTGCATCAGCCGGACAACAAGCTACTCCAACATTCATCATCACTTCATAATCAGGTATATCGTCTCCCATATACAAAACCTGAGATTTATCCAGATTATTGTTTTTTAAATATGTATTGTAAACTTCTATTTTTCTTTCAACACCTAAAAAAACATCTGTAATCCCCAAACTATTCATGCGTTGAGTCATTGAATCGGATTTACCACCTGAAATTATGCAAATTCTGTATCCCTTTTTTATGGCATATTGAAGTGCATAGCCGTCTTTTACATTTGATGATCTTAATTGCTCGTTTTGATTGATAACCAAAACTTTACCATCTGTTAAAACGCCATCATAGTCAAAAATAAAAGTAGTAATGGGTGTTAGTTTTTCTTTATAATTAGACATAATTTACTTATTTGTGTCAAAAAAATATTTTATAATGTTTGAACTCAATAATTTATATATTTCAATGTAATCAGGATGTGTTTTTAAAAAATCAAGATGATTTTGAATAATCTCGTTATCATTTCTTCTTGCCGGACCGGTTATTGCTTTTTCAGGTTCTATATTATTGATTTTATGTGCTGTGCGCTCAATTAAAGGTTTTATCAAATCAAATGATAAATTATTTTCTTTTAGTATATTGTTTGAAATCAAATACATATAACTACTAAAATTACAACTAAATACAGCAGCTACATGCAAAATTTTCCGCTGGTCAGAATTTATTTTCTGAACATTATCTGAAATTAAATTTCCCAAACTTAATAATTCAAGTTCCAAGTCATTATTATTTGATTCAATACAAATTGGTATGTTTTTAAAATCAATAATTTCAGTTTTCGAGAAAGTCTGTAATGGATAAAATACTCCGTAATTTTGTGAAATAGAACTTAAAATATCCATTTTCAGACTTCCGGAAGTATGAACTACTCTTTTACTTTTCAGAGGAAAGCTTTTGACGATTTCAATCAAAGCGGTATCAGTTACCGAAAAAATGTATAAATCAGCTAGTTGTGAAATTTCAGAAAAATCATTTGAAAATTCAGCATTCACTTTCAAAGCCAGTTCACGGGCTGATTCAATAGTATGACTAACAACCTGTAATACGCATATTCCTTTGTTATGCATAGCAATAGCAAGGTTAGTAGCCACATTTCCGGCTCCAATAAATACTATTTTTGAAATATTTTCCAAATTTTATTTATAAGATTAAATACAAAATTAAAAAAATAATTAGAAAGCATAAAAAAACTCGTCGAAATAAAAATGACGAGTTTTTTAATTATTTGAATTTCAAACTATTTACTTTCTTTCTCAACTTTCAAAGCTAATTCTTTCAATTGATCATTGCTGATAGCTGAAGGTGAATCACTCATCACATCACGGCCTGCATTATTCTTAGGAAAAGCAATAAAATCGCGGATACTTTCAGAACCACCAAATAATGAGCACATTCTGTCGAATCCAAAGGCAATACCACCATGAGGTGGTGCACCAAATTCAAAAGCATTCATTAAGAAACCGAATTGATTTTGAGCCTCCTCATCGCTAAATCCCAATAATGAAAACATACCCTTTTGTAAGTCTTTATTGAAAATACGGATCGATCCTCCACCAACTTCTACGCCATTGATTACCAAATCGTAAGCATTAGCTCTTACATCTTTGGGATTGGTCTCTATCATTGGAATATCTTCAGGTTTTGGTGAAGTAAACGGGTGATGTTTAGCATAAAAACGTTGTGTATCTTCATCCCATTCCAATAGCGGAAAATCTACAACCCAAAGTGGTGCGTAAATTTCTGGATTGCGTAAGCCCAAACGGTTACCCATTTCTAAACGCAACTCATTCAGCGCTTTCTGAGTTTTTTCTTCTTTTCCGGCAAGAATTAAAATTAAATCTCCGGGTTGAGCATTTGTTCTTTCTGCCCATTTTTGCAAATCTTCGGGTGAATAAAATTTATCGACCGAGGATTTTATTGTTCCATCTGCATTGTATCTTGCATATATTAAACCAGTTGCACCAATCTGAGGTTTCTTTACAAAATCAGTTAATTCATCTAACTGTTTACGAGTATATTCGCTGCATGATTTAGCATTTATGGCAATAACCAATTCTGCTTCATCAAAAACCTTAAATCCTTTATTCTGAACCAAATCCGTTAATTCAACAAATTTCATATCAAAACGAATATCTGGTTTGTCAGAACCATAATATTTCATGGCATCAGCATAAGACATTCTGGGAAAGTCTTTTACCACCAAACCTTTGATATTTTTAAAAAGATGTTTAGTCAATCCTTCAAAAGTATTCAAAATATCCTCCTGAGTGATAAAAGCCATTTCACAATCAATTTGTGTAAATTCAGGCTGACGGTCGGCACGTAAATCTTCATCACGGAAACATCTAACAATCTGAAAGTAACGATCGTAACCAGCAACCATTAGTAATTGCTTGTATTGCTGAGGCGATTGTGGCAAAGCGTAAAATTCACCCTGATTCATACGTGAAGGAACTACAAAATCGCGGGCACCTTCGGGTGTTGAACGAATTAAATAAGGTGTTTCAACTT
>CAZWRD010000140.1:0-8280 GCA_964636105.1 uncultured Bacteroides sp. | reverse complement strand
ATATAAATACGCATATTTTAAACTTTGAATTTATATGTTAAAAAACATCAGAACGCGGATAACGCAGATACGTTCCTTAAACGCTGATTTTTACGCTTGCCTGTCGGCAGTCAGGGATTTTTTATAATCATTTGATTTTTACATAATAAAAATCAGCTTTTATCTGCGTTTCCCAAAGGGATATGCGTTATCCGCGTTCTAAAAATAATTTGAAGATTAAATAAGGGATTTTAAAATGTTGCAATAAATGATTCTTTTTACTTAATTATATCAAAATCAATTGTTATTTTATTAATATTATATGTCAGAAAATAAAGATATTTGGATACAAACAGGCTACGAAATTTTTGCTTTATCGGGCCAAAACAGTCTTAAAATTGAAACACTTGCCAAAAAAGTTGGCATAAGTAAATCATCTTTTTATCATCATTTTGCCGATATGGAAGTTTTTATCGAACTGCTATTTGACTATCACCTGCAACAATCAAAAATTATTGCCAGCAAAGAAAAAGCAGTAAAAACCATTGATCCCGAACTTATAAATATTTTAATTGAACATAAAATTGATTTGCTTTTCAACAGACAGTTGCGTTTTAATCAGCAAAACAAACTATATAAACAAACTCTTGATAAATCGAACCAAATAATAGGTAGCGAATTTGTAAAAATATGGGCAGCAGATACAAAGCTCAATTTGAATCACAATCAATTAACTGGCTTATTTGAGTTAGCATTAGAAAATTTCTTTCTACTTATAAATTATGAAAATATAAATACCGAATGGTTATCGGCATATTTTACAAACCTGAAAAGAATTGCCATGAATTTTGAACTATCGATTGTACGTTAGCGTCTAAAATATCACAATGCTAGTTATTACTTTTGCCGAAAAAATAAAAGTAATGACAAAAAAATTCCATAAATCGTATCTGAAATTTACAGCCATAGTAATTGGATCATTTGGACCTGTGTTCTTTTTAGGCAGCATGCTTTCTACCTCCGAACCGGCCAGCTGGACACTTGATTTATTAAGCTTACCCTTAGATGGAAATCAAAATTATAATGCACCAACAACACGTTTTTTATCAGCACTTACCGGAGGTTTTTTATTCGGATGGGGCGTTTGCATCTGGTGTTTGCAAAAATGGGTTTATGAATATTCGCCCGAAGGAGTACGGAAATCGGTATTAGCCGGAATCATTGCCTGGTTTATATTAGACAGTGCCGGTTCTGTTGCCTCAGCTAATATTTCAAATGCTTTTATAAACATTCTGGTACTGCTGATTGCAGTTGGTCCGCTGTGGAAATCTGCCAATTAAAATCATTAATAACAAATTATAAAAACAAATAATGAACAAACAAACATTTTTAAAAGCATTATTGCTTACTCAAACCTTTGCTTTACTGGCATATACCTATTTTGCTTTTCAAAACGAAGGAGCAAATCTGTTTCAGATATTTTTATTAAACATCAAATCAATTAACTGGAATGGGCAATTCAATCTTGACTTCTCATGTTATTTAACGCTTTCGGGGCTTTGGATTATGTGGCGTAATAAATTTTCAGCAAAATCTATTGCAATAGGTTTCATTGCAATGATTTTGGGAATAATTGCATTTGCACCATATCTATTATTTTTATTGATTAAAGAAAATGGGAATCTAAAAAAAGTATTATTAGGGGCCAGATAAAGTAAAAAACTAACTATCAGTAATTTCTAATTTATTTTTATTTTTGAGCAAATTATGTTTTTTAAGTAATTTTGCATATCCAAATTTAAAGATTATTTAATTCAATTTTAATTGAGTTGAATCTTCAAACAAATAATTTCATTAAATGAAAGCATTTTATACCATCATATTACTGATTTTATCAAACACTTTTATGACATTTGCCTGGTATGGTCATCTGAAATTCAAAGAAATGAAGTTAACCGAAAATCTGGGCTTAATTACCATTATACTAATCAGCTGGAGTATAGCCTTATTTGAATATTTATTGATGGTTCCGGCAAACAGAATTGGCTATAAGGGCAATGGCGGACCTTTTAATTTATTTCAACTAAAAATAATACAAGAAGTAATCACCTTAAGCATTTTTGTGATTTTTACCGTTGTATTTTTCAAAACCGAAACTTTTAGGAGCAATCATCTTATTGCTTTCATTTTGATGATAATGGCTGTTTACTTTGTGTTTAAAAAGTAATAGCTATTACAAATACCTTTCAGATTCAATTTAAACGCTTACTTTTGCATTCAATTTTTAAATTTACTTATAACAAATGGAAAGAAAATACAAAGAACCTCAGATTATTGAAAATGTGGAAATTACAGATGCCGGCAGCGAAGGCAAAGCCATAGCCAAGGTAAACGATATGGTAATTTTTGTTCCATTTGTTGTACCCGGCGATATAGTTGACCTTAAAATAATAAAGAAAAAGAAAAACTTTGCAGAAGCAAAAGCCATAAAAATTCACAAATATTCCGACAAAAGAGTGGAGGCCAAATGCGAACATTTTGGTATTTGTGGCGGTTGTAAATGGCAGGGAATGAATTACAACGATCAATTGTTCTATAAACAAAAACAAGTAGAAGACAATTTACAACGTATCGGAAAAATCGATATTTCATCCATAAAACCAATTATTGCTTCTGATAATATTTTTTATTACCGTAACAAACTTGAATACACCTTTTCGAGCAAACGCTGGTTGCTTGATGCCGAAGCTGCTTCCGAAATAGACAGAGATTCAATTAATATGAATGCATTGGGATTTCATATTCCACAACTTTTCGACAGAGTATTGGATATCAACAAATGTTATTTGCAAAAAGATCCTTCAAACCTTATTCGCAACGCCATTAAAGCTTATGCACTCGAAAACAAATTTAGTTTTTTTGATGCCCGAAAATGGGAAGGATATCTTCGCAATTTGATTATCAGAACTACTACTACCGGCGATTTGATGGTTATTTTAATTGTTAAAGACGATAATGCAAAAAACAATCATAGATTTTTAGATTTTATTTACGAAAAATTCCCTCAAATCACTTCGTTGATGTATGTGGTAAACAACAAACGCAACGACACCATAAACGATTTGGAAATAAGATTATACAAAGGCAATCCGCATATTATAGAAAAAATGCAAGCTTACAATAATCAAAAAGAGCTTCAGTTTATTATCGGACCCAAATCTTTTTACCAAACCAATTCAGAACAAGCATACCGCTTATACAAAGTAGCTGCCGATTTTGCAGATTTTAAAGGCGACGAAGTAGTTTACGATTTATATACTGGCACAGGAACCATTGCCAATTTTATAGCCGGAAGTGTAAAAAAAGTAGTTGGTATAGAATATGTTCCCGAAGCTATTGAGGATGCATATCGCAATTCTGTTCACAATAATATCGACAATGCAATATTTTATGCAGGCGATATGGTAAAGGTTCTTACAGATGAATTTGTAAGCATTAATGGCAAACCCGATGTAATTATTACCGATCCACCACGCGCTGGTATGCACGAAAAAGTTGTTGAACAGATTATAAAAGTTGCACCCGAACGTGTAGTTTATATCAGTTGCAATCCGGCTACGCAAGCCCGTGATATTGCCCTGATGAGCGAAACATATAAAGTAGAGAAAATTCAACCTGTTGATATGTTCCCGCATACCCATCATGTTGAAAATGTTGTACTTTTAATACGGAAATAATTACTAAAATGTTATTGAGTAATTCTAAAAGAATTATTGTCTGCCTTTTTGCATTTTGTCTTTTGTTGTTTGCCTGTGCGCCACCAAAAGACAAAATAAAACAGGGCGATATAAATGCAAAAAACAGCTTATCATTTGCAGGTTACGAATGGAATATTAAAAATACAACCAAAAGGGTTGGACCGGGAAACAATTATTTTTCATCATCAACCGAAAATGTTTGGGTTGACAATGAAGGTCATTTGAACCTTAAAATCAATCAACAAAACAATCGATGGCAATGTGCCGAAGTGATTTCTAAACAACATTTTGGCTATGGATTGTATGAATTTTTTGTTGCAGCCCGTACTGATAAGTTTGATAAAAACACAGTTCTTGGTTTATTTACATACGATAAAAAACTCAAACCCAATTACAACGAAATAGATTTGGAGTTTTCGAAATGGGGTATAAATACAGATACCAATTCGCAATATGTAGTTCATCACAATCAGAATTATTATGAATCAAAAAGATTCAAACATCCAGTTGGCTTAAAATTTTCTACCCACATTATTGTAAGAAATAAGGATAGCATATATTTTGCCAGTTACGAAGGACATTACCGAAATGCACTAAAAAGCAGAAAACCATATCAATCATGGACTTACAAAAATGATTTTAATCCAAAACCTGTAAATGAGAAAATTCATATCAATTTGTGGCTTTTCAGGGCAGCACCACTTACTTCAAAAAAAGAGGAAATGATTAGTATATATGGTTTTTGGCATAGTGCTTTATAAAACCAGTTTACCACCAAATTCGCTTTTTTAAATTAAGGCATAAATCTATTGAAATGTTTGGCAATGTCGAACTTTTATAGATTATAGGTTCTAAGATATATTCATAGGAATGGTAAAACAGAAAGTACTTCCTTTTCCTTCTTCACTTTCAGCCCATATTTTTCTACCATGTTTTTCAACAAATTCTTTGCAAAGGATTAAGCCCAAACCAGTTCCTGTTTCGTTTAAAGTTCCGCTTGTAGAGTAAGTTTCTCCAATATTAAATAACTTCTCAATATTGTCTCTTGAAATTCCAACTCCGGTATCACTTATCGAAACCAGCATTTCGTCTGGCTTTTCCTCAACGGAAATGCTGATTTTTCCTCCCGTATGAGTGAATTTTATAGCATTCGAAATCAGGTTTCTTAATACGGTAGCCATCATTTTTTTATCTGCAAAAACGGATAAATTAATTGGAATGGTTTTAGATAGACTAATTGATTTTTGTTCGATGGCTCCGTTTAATAATAGTTCTGTTTCCTTAATAAGTTCTTGTAGTTCGAAATATTCGGGATTGAATTCCATCCTGCCGGTTTGTGATTGAGACCATTCCATCAGGTTCATGAGTAAATCCAAAGCACGCCTGGAAGAATACTGAATAATTTCAGCATACTTTTCTATACCATCATAGTCTTTTGCATTCACTTGTTCAACAAGCAATTCGCTAAAACCCATAATCGAATTAAAAGGACTTTTTAAGTCGTGAGCAATAATAGTGAAAAATTTGTCTTTTTCGGAATTGAGTTTAGCTAGTTTTTCGTTTATTTCTTTTATATGTAAATCGCTTTGTACTCTGTTGGTTATATCGCGAACTGAGGCCAAAATAACATCCCTGTTTCTGTGCTTAAACTTACTTGACGAAATATCAACTGGAAATATTGTTCCATCTTTCTTTTTATGATACCTAAGCTCTATCCGCTCCATGAATTGTTTTGTTAGCAGTTTAGTCACCTCAGGTTCTGCAGACATATCGGTATTCTTTAATTTCAGAATTTCGTCCCGCGAATATCCGTAAAGAATAGATGCAGCATCGTTTACATCCAGAATGGCTAAGGTTTCTTTGTCAATAAGGAATAATGCATCTTGCTCTGTGGTGAACAATGTGCGGTATTTCTCTTCGCTTTCTTGCATCTTCTTTTCTGCCTCCTTGCGTTTACTAATATCTGTATGTGTACCAAACATCATCAGGGGTTTACCATCATTAGAGCGGTTGATAATCTTTCCTCGATCATGAACCCAAACCCAATGTCCATCCTTGTGTTTCATCCGGAATTCACAATCGTAATAAGGATTTTTGCCTGCAAAATGATCCTCAAGCAATTCTTTAGAAAGTCTCAGGTCATCAGGATTTGTGTGATATTCCCAAGTTTTTATCGAGATTGGAGTTAATTCTTCAATTGAGTAACCAATAATTTTTGCCCACTCTTCGTTAAAAATGGTTTCACCTGTTTGCACGTTCCATTCCCAGGTGCCAACGTTGGTGGCTTGGATAATGTTTTCCAACCGCAAAGTTGAATTTTGAAGCTTCATTTCAAACTGCTTTCTTTCTGTAACATCAATTACAAAAACAGAAACACCAACTATCAATCCTTCAGAATTTTTCACCGAACTATAATGATCTTCGTAAAAAGTCCTTAACAGTGAAGTATCTCCATATTCTTCAGTCAGGATAAAATAATCACCCTGTAACGCCCTATCAAAATTAATCTTTGCTTTTTCCCTGTCTTTCTGGTTAGAAATGACATCAAGCATATTCATACCAATTTTAATATCAACACCCCAGATCATTTTCATGATTTTTTCATGAAATTTTGTAAATGCAGTATAGCAATAATTTCTATCGATAGAGAAAATGACTATGTTAATTGGACTTTCAAAAATTGAATGAAGTAAATCGAAATCATTGTGGTATTTTTCTTCGCTTTCTTTTAGTTTCACTGTAAGCTTCCCAGCTAATATTTGCGATCTGTTCAATGTATTAAACAATGATATTGATAACAGAAACATGAGAAGACTGATTACAAAACCGCTTATAAGAACAATCAAAACTTTACCATGAAAAAAAGATATCTGTCCGTTGTATTGATTAAACAGCAAAACCCATTTTTTACCTTTAAATTCAACAGGAAGACTTAGTGTTCTGGAAATTGAGTTATCACTCTTTAGCGAGTCTTTGTTCTGACTATCATACATCAACGAAGAAACAGTAAGGGTATCATCAAATATCTGCAAGCGAACTCTTTCCTCCTGAATTTTATCCCAACGACCTAAAATACCCTGCATTAAATCGTTCATGCGATACGGGCTGTAAACCCAACCTCTGATAGCTGCGCGACGTTCTTCAACCGTATTGACAGGCAGTCCGTTCCTATATACGGGAACATACATTAAAGTGCCTACTTGTATATCTTTGTTTGTTTCCTGCACCAATTCAACTTTTCCAGAAAGCATCGCTACATCTTTATCCCTAGAAAGTTCCATGGCTTTCCGGCGAACCGACTCCGAAAACATATCGTAACCAAATGCCCTGAGATTTCGATCTGAAAAAGGTTCCAGATAAATTATAGAGGTGTAAATTTCTCTTTCGCCAGCCGGATGCACATTGTAGTTTGGAAATCCTTCGTCTTGTATCCATTTATTATGTTGGGGCAATTCATTTTTTGGAATAATCATTGCATATCCAACTCCCAATATGCCAGGCAAATTCTTTTCAATTTTTAAATTTTCAACAAATCCTTTCCATTCCCTGCGTGTTACAGTATCCGACATGGAGATAAAAGCAGAACCAGACCTTAAAAGTTGGGCATGCGCATGAAGTCGGGTAATAATTTTAGTTTCTATTTCATTACAAACTGAAGAAAATTCCTCATTTGCCTTATTTTCCGCATTCCGAAGCGAATTCCTACTTATGGAAACGGTAAGTAAAAGTCCGGTTATCAGGATAAGAAAGGCTATCCATTTGCTTTTAGACGTTGTTTTTGATAGTTTACTTTTAAATTTACCAGATTTTAATGCGGGCAAATCTATTTGATTTTCTTCCATAACACTGTTATTATATATACTTAATTTCCTTTTGGTTATTTAAACGTTATCTATTTAAAATACTTTTGTATCAAATCCAGTAAATCATTTTTCTTAATAGGTTTCGAAATATAATCATTACATCCTGCCTCCAGTGCTTTTTCACGGTCACCAGTCAAACCAAATGCAGTTTGTGCAATTATTATAACATCTTTATTAAACTGTCTTATTTGCCGAGTTGCCTCATATCCACCAAAAACAGGCATTCTGATATCCATCATTATCAAATCAATATCAGGGTTTTGACGACAAATTTCAACGGCATCAATACCATTTTTCACTTTAAGTATATCCTTACTATATGTTATAAGCAAAATGGATAATAGTGTTTCTGAAGTTTCATCATCTTCTGCAATAAGTATTTTCAGATTATTAATCTTATTTTCAACACATGACAATTGCTCTTCAGCAATATTTTTCTCATCCTTTTTAGTTTGATATGGTAGCGTGAAATAAAAACAAGAACCATTGCCTTCTTCACTTTCTACCCATATTTTTCCACCCAGCATTTCGACGTATGACTTTGTAATTGCCAATCCTAGCCCTGCGCCCTGACGAGCCATTTCATCATCAATATCGGCTTGAACAAAACGTTCAAAAATTGCTTGTTGTCTGTTTTTGGGAACTCCAATTCCGGTATCTTTCACATAAAATTCCAGTTC
>CAZWRD010000139.1:0-8308 GCA_964636105.1 uncultured Bacteroides sp. | reverse complement strand
GCCTTATGCAATTACACTTTAGACAATACGGCGAAGGACAACCCATGATTATTATCCATGGATTGTATGGAATTTCGGATAATTGGGTAAATCATGCCCGCATATTGTCAGAAAATTTCAAGGTTTATATCCCCGATATGCGCAACCACGGACAATCGGGGCACAGCAATTTCTTTAACTATGAGGTAATGGCTGAAGATATTACGGAATTTATTGAACAACACGAAATAGAAAATCCGATTATTATGGGGCATTCTATGGGTGGAAAAATTGCAATAAAATTTGCCTTGGACAATCCGGATTTGGTTCAGAAACTCATTGTAATTGATATGAGTATGCGTCAATATAATTTAAGAGCTTTTCATTCAAAAATAATTAACGCCATGCTCGACATTGATTTTAACACAGTTAAATCAAGAAAAGAAGTGGATGATTATTTGGCAAAAACCATTGAAGACGCTCGCATTCGTTTATTTGTGATGAAAAACTTGTATTGGACTGAACGCAAAACCCTATCGTGGCGTTTGAATCTGAAAGCGATAATTGATAATATTGATGCCATATTTGAAGGAATTAATTCGAATCAGAAATTTACCAAACCTTCACTTTTTATCAGAGGCGAAAAATCTGATTATATAAGGGATGAAGATTTCGATTTAATCAAAAAGCAATTTACAAATTCAGAATTAAAAACAATACCCAATGCAGGGCATTGGGTACAAGCAGATGAACCTGAATTGTTTATAAAAATTTTAAAAGATTTCCTGATTGCTAAATCTTAGAAAGAAAATATGAATAGAAAAGTATTTACAATCGGCGAATCACTTTTAGATATCATCTTTGCAAATGATGAGTCGGCAACAGTTTCTGTTGGAGGTTCCTTATTAAATACTTCAATCTCATTAGCTAAATCTGGGAACAGTGTAAGCTTAATAAGTGAAACTGGAAATGACTATGCAGGAAAATTAATCTTAAACAGCTTAAAATCCTCCGGGATTGATACCTCTAATATCCAAATATACGATAACAATCAAACAGCTGTAGCGCTTGCATTTTTGGATATGCACAGAAATGCAGATTATAATTTCTATAAAAATTATCCGCAAAAAAGATTTTTGAGCATCCCTCAAATAAATCAGGAAGATATACTGATGTTTGGCTCAGTTTATGCCATTACCGATGAACTTAGAGATTCAATAAACATTATTTTAAAAGAAGCCCGTCAGAAAAATGCAATGATTTATTACGACCCAAATATCAGAAAGCATTGTAATTCTGATGACTTGAAACCGTATTTTTTTGAGAATATTACCAATGCAGATATTATAAAAGCTTCAAACGAAGATATATTTAATATTTTTGGCGATATTGGTTTTGAGGAATTTTACAATGTAATATGTAGATATGGTTGCAAAAATCTGATTATAACACAAAACAGAAATCCAGTGATGCTATTTACAGAAAACAATAGAATGGAAGTCAAAATTCCTGAAATAAAAGTAGTTAGCAGCATAGGAGCTGGTGATGCTTTTAACGCGGGTGTTGTTCATCAGATTTTAAAAAATAATATTTCCAGAGAACAAATTTCTGATTTGAACTCTGATAATTGGACTAAGATTATTAATACTGCAATTAATTTTGCATCAGATGTTTGCCAAAATTATCAAAACTTTATTTCAGATAAACTGGCAAATAATATTACAAATTATCAAGAATAGATTTGTAAATTTTATAGTTTTCTTTGCTATAACAAACAAAAATTACTTTTTCGATGGTTTGGTTATTTTCCAAAAAATCAATCACATTTTTGATAGCGATTTTTGCCGCCAAATCTTTGGGAAAGTGATAAATACCAGTGCTGATATTGGGGAAAGCGATGGTTTTACATTTATTTTCTACAGCAATTTGCAAACTTTTTTTATAACATGAAGCTAATAAAGCTTCTTCATCTCGGTTCCCATTATTCCAAATTGGACCAACCGTGTGTATTACAAATTTCGATGGCAGTTTAAATCCTTTGGTTATCTTAGCATCACCTGTAGCACAACCATTTAACAATTGACATGCTTCATATAATTCCTTACCAGCAGCCAAATGTATAGCACCATCAACGCCACCTCCGCCTTCTAATGAAGAGTTTGCAGCATTCACTATAGCATCAACTTCTATTTCTGTAATGTCTTCTTGTGACAAAAAGATCTTGTTTTTATTCATTTAATTTTTTAAATTTGTATTAAAACGTTTTTAAACAGTTAAAGTTATTTCAAGTTGGACACTTTAGACTTTTTTAACAAACAATGAAGATGTTTCATACTTAACTACTTCAATTTCTTCATCTTTATCAATATAACCATTTAATGCTGTTGCATCAAATAAAGTATCATCAATCATTATTTTGCCAGAAGGACGTAAAATAGTATAAGTAACACCCTTCTTGCCAATCATTTCTTTCATATCATCATATGAAACCGAAAACCCCTCATTGGAATTCTGTACAGTTTCCAATGCTAATTTTCCAAAAACATGAGATTTCAATACTTTCTGTCCAAAATAAAAAGAAGCAATCAGTCCGATAAAAATAGAAATTACCACCGTTAAAAGTGATTTTATAATTCCATTCAAACCAATACCACTAAAATCGAAACCATTATTATCAATCATACTTAAAGTTAAACCCGTTATCATCAACGAAATGCCAGCAATACCAGCAACTCCAAATCCCGGAATTACAAATACTTCTAATGCAAGAAAAACCAAACCAACCAAAAAAACCAATATTTCCCAATTGGCTGCCAATCCTTCGAGATATAAAGGTGCAAAATACAATGATGCAGCTGATAAAGCAGCAATTAAAGGGAATCCGATTCCAGGCGTTTGCAATTCGAAATAAATGCCCCCAATAATAATCATTATTAAAATTCCACTTACAATCGGATTAAGCAAAAACCCTATAAAATAATCCAACAGACTTAATGTTTGTTCTTTAAGCTCATAATTTTTAATTCCTGCCTTAATCAAAACATCTGTAATACTTTCTGCTTCAGCTTCACAATAATCATTTTTCAAGGCTTCTGATGTAGTAAATGTCAATACCTTAGTAGAATCAATTATACCTTCAATATAAACACTTGGATCAACCATGGCTTCTGCAATTTTGGGGTTTCTGCCATTGCTTTCTGCTGTCGAACGCATTAATGAACGCATATAAGATTGGTATTTATCGGGCAAAACTTCACCAGTCTGATTTACAACGGTTGCTGCTCCAATACTTCCTCCTTTACGCATATAAATACTATCGCAAGCTATTGATATTAAAGCACCTGCAGATGCAGCATTATTGTCAATAAAAACAAAAACAGGTATTTTCGATTCCAAAATACGCGTTCTAATTTTATCTGCTGCATCCAAAGCTCCACCAAAAGTGTTCATCTGTATGATAATCAAATCAGCCTTAATTGATTCTGCTTCCTCAAATGCCTTCATGGTTTTACGCCATACAGGTTCAGCTATTTCTTCCTTTATATCAAAAGTATAAACCAAAACTTTATTTTTTGCGATAAAATATGGTTTTTTTTGAATACTGTCATTTGCTGATAATGTGATGGATAGCAAAAGAATTGTTGTGAATAATATAGTCGTCAATCTCATTTAAAACTTGAATTTAGATTTACACAAAGATAAGAATTCTTGAGCGATAAATGGATTTGAACTAATTATTTCTTTTCCAAAAACATAATTACTTCCTCCTTCAAAATCAAAATTCAAACCGCCTGCTTGTTGTACAATAAATGCACCTGCAGCAACATCCCATGGTCGTAAACCATATTCGTAAAATGCTTCAAATCTGCCAGCAGCAACATAAGCCAAATCAACAGCAGCAGAACCCAATCTTCTGACTCCTCTCGAATGTTGCAATAAATAGGTGAATATTTCCATATAATTATCCAAACGACTATAATCATAATACGGAAAACCAGTTGCGATTAAACTATCGTTAATCTTTTTATTATCAGAAACATGAATAGCTTGCCCGTTTAAGTAGGCCTCGCTATCTTTCCAAGCATAGAAACATTCTTTTAGATTAATTTCATAAACTACTCCCAACACAATATCATCATTTTGCTTTAGAGCAATGCTAATGGCATAAAGCGGAACTGAATGAATAAAATTGGTAGTACCATCCAATGGATCAATAATCCAATTAAATTCTTCACCAATTTTGTCAGAAGTGTTTTCTTCGGCAATAAAACCCGATTCTGGCAAAATTTCTGACAAAGCATCTACCAATTTACGCTCCGAGGCTTTATCAACATACGTAACAAAATCGTGCTTGCCTTTAATTTCAATATTTTTCTCTGATATTTTTTTATTTTCGTTATAAATAAAATCACCAACCGTTTTGCAAATATCTGTTACTTTTAAACATAGATCTTTATAATCCATAATTATAAATTTTTGTAAAATTAGTATTAAAACTCAGCAAAAAAAAACCTTTCATATATATAGGAAAGGCTTTTTTATTTTCTTCTATTGCAATTGATTGGCAATATTGGCATAATTTTGTGCCTTTTCCATATCGCCTTGCTGCTGATATATCTGCGCAAGCATTTGATATGCTGGTTTAAACCCTTGATTTTGTTGTAATAGTTGCTCTAGCATCTTTATTGCTCCGTAAGAATCATTTTTGCGAATCAAAGCATTTGCTGCCCACCAATAAGCAAAATAATATTTGTAATTATTTTTAATTATCTGATTGGCAGTCTTCAAAGAATTTTCAACATCATTTTTTGCAAGATAAATATACGCTTTGAAATTCAATGCATTATCTAACTCTGAATCAAACTTTAATAATTGATTAATATAAATTAAAGCAGTATCTAAACTTTGTTTTTTGATAAAAGCATCGCCAAGATTCAACAAAGCTGATTCGTTGGTTGGTAATATTTCAACAGCTTTTTGTAAAAGCGGTATTGCTGTTTCCAGATCTCCTTTATCTAAAGCTTGCGAACCTAACATATCCGATTTGTCAGTTCTTTTCAGAACGGCACATATCGGCATTCCATCTACATTTACGGTATAAACTGTGTTTTTTGGAGGCCAAGTACCATTCTTCAATTGAGCTGGATTAATACCAGTGTTTACAAAAATGGCATAATCCCAATCCACGTTGCCACGTTCGTAATAGCGAACAAAAGCGACTTCAAATTTTGCAGTATCTTTCCTGAGATAATAAGAAACGGGTGGCGTTAACCAAGCTCCAACTTTTATCTTCTTACTACTGTTATTTGCTTCTTTAACAGCGTTTTGCTTTACCCATTGCGTTGCTTCGCGTAAGCTATGAAAATAATAATCCATTTCGTAATTCCCGTAAGCTTTTTTAACTCCTCCAGCTAATTCATTGAAATACACATATTGATAAGGATGATTTTTAAAAGTATGAATTATAGGGTTGATCGTAAGCAAAACTACTAAAATTCCAACGGCAATTTTTAGATATTTATTTTTAAAAATTTCAATTAAACTATTGAATCCCAAGCCAGCAGCTACCACCAAAGTTGGATAAGTAAACAAAGCATGACGCCATCCTCCGTAAACGTTTGAATGTTTCCAAACAATATAGAAAATAGGAAAACCGAAAGCAAAGAAAAGCATAAATGCCCAGAAAAACTGAAAATCTTTTTTCCTCAATAGAAACAAATAAATGATTGCTCCGATAATAACCGAAATTGGAGAGGCTATCATAATGTATTTCAGCGTATAATATGATGGAACTTTATCTGACCAAATCGTAATTCCTTCGAAAATCTGACGTAAACTGGCACTAAAATTGGTCATAGTTGTTAATGATTTCATTGGATTGCCAATAGGTGACTGCAATGCATAAGGCCACAATATTAATCCCATAAAATAGCCTGCTATTCCAATTATAATTGCATAAACCGCCAGTTTTTTGAAATTACCAATGTTATCGGACGAAAACAAATCTTTGATTTTACTGCTAAATAAGAAATACAAACCAAAGAACATTACCATATAAGCTAACAAAAGCAGCCCTCCAATACGTACACTTATCGCCATGGCAATACCCAAAGCCAAATAAAAAACGGTTTTTTTCTCAACTTTTGGAAATTGCTGCAAAAATCTGATTATATAATATATAGTAAATACATATGCCATTGCAAATGGAACATCTTTCGGATTATTAAATGTTTGACCCAAAAACTGCGGAGAGAAAAACATAAGGAAAAATACGATAAGAGCAGCTCGCCAATTAGCTATCCGATAAGCAATTAAACCACAAAACAAAAACACCAGCCAACCCACTAAAGCATTCATAGCATGACGACTCTCAAAAATATGATCAATACCGAAAATTTTATTAAAGAAAACAGTAAGTGTATCAAACGACATTCCGTAATCTCTCATACCTTCCATACTCGAATTACCGGCGTTGGTGTATGATGTATCAGCTCCGAAACTTGTATAGTAGTTGTAAATTTTTACTGCCTGAGGATATTGGTAATAATCTTCATCGCCCGAATTTCCAGAATGATAAGCCATTATGGGCATGGCAAGAAAAGCAATAACAGCAACTGTAGCAAAAAGCATTCTGAAAACAGATGATTCTTTAAGCTTTTTTGGTAAAAATTCTTTTTCTGGTTTGTTTTTTAACTCTTTTAATGGAACAATAAAATACCAATTGAGACGGTTTACAAGATTTTTATATCGTTTTGTAAAAAAATCAGGCCTTTTTATCTCTGTGAAAGGATTGCTTTGAAAAATTGCGATATCTTCTGTTTCAATATCAGCTTGTTTTAGCTGATAATTGATAGTAAAGCGATAATCTTTACTGTTTTTGCAAACATTCTGAAACAAATAACCTAATAAATTTTTATTACCCAATAACATAGAATAATTAAAAGGATTAGGTTTCACTTTATCCTTTTGTTGAAAAACTGGAACTCCAATTTTATCGGTTAAGTCTTTCTTTTGATTGAATAAATCATTGATATTAAATGAATTGTTTAATTTTTCATAATCAAATACCATAACATTTTCTTTCGAAGCTTCAGCAATTCCTAAAGTAATTGCCTGGGTTTTTGAAATCTCTGTCTCTGAACTTACAATCTTTAGTAAATTTTGGCTTTTAAGAGATTTAAAAATTTCATCATTCTCAACGATTTGCAAAATTTCACTTGAAGTAGCATTATTTATCAGAATCAATTCAAACTTTGAATAATTTTCCTGTTTTATTTTTTTAAGTGTTTCAACAAAAAATCCAAATTGCGTTGGTAAGTTTTGCAAGCATGCTATCAATGAAAATGATACTGCAATCGTTTTTCCGCTTGCAACAGGTTTTTCTTTCTCTTTTTTATTGATATTCGGGTTTTGAATTTGAATAGTTTTCTTCATAAAATTGTTTTTTATTCGTTGAAATTCACTTTTTCTGCAATAATATATTCGGGACGGTTTTTTACTTCATCAAACAAACTGCCAATGTATTGTCCTAATACTCCAATAGTTAATAATTGGACTCCACCAAAGAAGATGATAATTATTATGGTTGACGTCCAACCGCTAACCGTATGACCTAATCCAAAAATCTGGCTAATAAGCAACCACAAAGCAATAAGTAAACCTGCAAAAATGCTGGTAAAACCTACAGATGTTGCTAATTTTAAAGGTTTTTTGGAAAAATAAAATAAACCAATTGAAGCAAATTTAAGCATTTTGCTGAAAGGATATTTGGTTTCGCCTGCAAAACGGGCTTCACGATTATAATAAACAGGACATTGTTTGAAACCTAACCAACTGATTAAGCCTCTGATATATTTATTTTTTTCGTGCAAATTATTAAAGGCATCAATTACTTTACGATCAATCAGTCGGAAATCTCCTGTATCTACAGGAAATGAAATATCTGACAAAGAATTGAGTAATCGATAAAACACTTTGGCAGTTAAAAGTTTAAAAAAACTTTCGCCTTCTCTTTTGTTTCGAACGCCATAAACTACATTACATTCTTCTTTTTTAAAAACTTCCAGCATATCTGCAATTACTTCAGGAGGATCCTGCAAATCTGCATCAATAATAACTGCAACATCACCTTTACATTCTCTTAACCCGGCAGTTACCGCGGCCTGATGACCAAAATTTCTGGAAAAAGTAAGTAGTTTAACATGTGAATCTTTAGAAGCTATCTCCCTTAAAATATACATCGTTTTATCACGACTTCCGTCATTAATAAAAATTAGTTCAAAATCGGGCAAATTATTGTCTTTAAACACATTCGCCAAACGTCTGTAAC
>CAZWRD010000138.1:0-8360 GCA_964636105.1 uncultured Bacteroides sp. | reverse complement strand
GAAGTTGAGCGAAGCGAAATCCCGGGAACAAAGTGATTCGGGAACCGAAGACGGAAGTTGAGTATAATTCCGTTGTGAAACGCTGTAAATTTTGATTTTTCCTTTGCGAAACTTTGCGTAAATCTTTGCGCCCTTTGCGGTTAAATATAAATGTAAAATTGATGATGGAAAAGGTGAAATGGAAAATGTATTAACGACTGAAGAAGGAAGTATATAGGAACGCGGATTCCTGATTCGTAGCTCTCGGGACATGTAAAACGGATTTTTTCTTTGTGTATTTGTGGTTAAAAATTAATGTAAAATTCATGATGCCTACCTATCGGTAGGGAAAAAGTTTGTGTCTCTGTATAATTCATTACGGACATTGTATTAATTTAATAATTGAAAAAAGCCGAACCTGAGCATAGCTAAATCCCGGGCGCAGCGTGATATATAAGCCTCAATATGGCAATAAACCATAAAAAAAGGCCTCATTTCTGAAGCCTTTTTTATTTAATCAATTAAATTTATTATTTAGAAATTACTAATTTCCTGATTATACTATTGTTTTCTAGGTTATCAATTTTTATGGTATAAATACCATTTGCTAAATGCTTTTCATTCAAATTAATTACTTTATTGCCATCAACAGAATAAACTTCCGACATTACTTTTTGTCCGGTTATATCAAAGATATTAACCTCAACTTTAGCTGCCTTCTTATTTTTTATTTCAATAAATGCTTCATTACTTGATGGATTTGGGTAGATTTCGCTAACAGATAATTTGTTATTAAGCTCATCTTCTACACCTGTAATAATTGCAGAATTGTTACTAACAGTAATAAGAATATTACTTATATTTGGATTTGAAGCACTTAAACTTATAGGATATGGAGTAGAATTTACACCTGCAATTTCAACATGTAATTTATAATTTCCTGTTTGCAAATTGTTGAAATTAAAATTGCCATTTGTATTAGAGAAAGCCAATTTTACAGGAGTATCATTTTCTTCAGTTAATATCAATTCAACACCAGAAATAGGACTATTGCCTGATGATTTGGTTCCTAATACCATAACATTACCCGACAATGTAAATGTACCAGATGCAGTAATTGGAATTTGTATCATATTAATGTTATAATAAACACTTGAAGCAGATGGAAATACAGGAGTAGCAGCAAACCAATTGAAAGCATGATTATAAAATGTTGGAACAAACTGATTATAATTAGGTGTGCCTGGCATTAAAACTGCCTTTATTAAGAAAGCTGGTGTTTGTGGAGGCATATTTAGATATTGATACATAAAATAACCATTTGTATCCAAAACCAAAGTATCAACCACCGAGTATGACATTGTAAGATTATTAGCCTGATATAATATAACATATCCGTTTGAAACTGGATAATTACCTGCATATACATGACCTTGAATAATGCTTCCGCTTGTATTATTAATTGAAACAAATTGGCAAGTAGTATCAGTACATGAAGTTCCGTTTCCGTTAGAAGTTACAGTAACCAAACATACAGTATAACCCAAAACACCAGTTGAAGGTTGAGCAAAAGTATGTGTAACATTCTGCCCTGTTGCGGTAGTACCATCGCCAAAATTCCAGAAATAGGTTGTTGGATTTGTATTATTTACATGACCAGTAAATACATAGTTTAAACCCTGATTAACATGAGTGATATCATTATTGCAATTTTGTTGATTACCATTCACATAAATAGTTTGGCAATAATCATCAACACATTCAATAACTCCAGCCGAATTTAATATTTTCATAGTTAAACAAACATTATAAACACCGCCATTAACCGGGTTGGGCTGGAAAATATGAGTAGGATTTGCAAGTGTAGAAGTAGTTCCATCACCAAAATTCCATAAATACAATATTGGATAGCTCAAATTTGTTAATGAAGTATTGTTAAAATAATATTTATTACTTTGTAAAGAATCAGGATAAGCTACAAAACTAGCAGTACAATTTGTTGATGTATTGCTTATTGTAATAGTTTGACAAGAAGTATCAGTACAGCTACCACCCATTGTATTCGAACTGGTTGTAATCGTAATCAAACAAACAGTGTAAGTTGCAGTACCTGAAGACGAAGCTTGATAAGCATGTGTTACATTTTGTCCCATACCATAAGTACCATCACCAAAACTCCACTTGTAAATAGTTGGATTTGGATTATTTACATGTCCTACAAATGTGTAAATATTACCCTGATGCGCTTGTGTAAAATAATTTTGACAATTTTGTTGAGTTGTACCTACATAAACATTCTGACAATAATCATCAATACACTCAACTACACCAGCCGAATTTAATATTTTAATAGTTAAACAAACATTGTAATAACCTTGAGCATTAGGTGCAAAAGTATGAACTGGATTTATCTGATTTGAGGTAGTTCCATCGCCAAAATTCCAGAAATACATTGGAGCTAAACTTAAATTTGTAGTAGATGTATTGGTAAAATGTTTGGTATTCTGCCCCATTAATGAATCAGGATATACAACAAAAGAAGCATTACAGTTAGTTTGATTATTAGAGATTACAATCGTTTGAAAAGAAGAATCTGTACATATACTTCCGGTAAGAGGATCTATTGAAGTAGTAAATAAACAAACAGTATAAGTACTTGGTCCTGATGGGTTAGAAGAAGTATAAACATGATTTACAAATTGACCTTGTCCCATGGTTCCATCACCGAAACTCCATTGATAAGTAGTTGGATAATTTGAACTTACATGTCCTGTAAAAGAATAGTTATTTAATTGATGAGTAAATGTAATGTTATTTTGACAAGCATTGCCTACTTGTCCAACCATAACAGTTTGACAATAGTCATCAACACACAAAACGGCTCCTGAACTTATTACTTTTATGGTAAGACATACATTATAAGTACCTGCTGCTGCATAAATATGATTAGGATTTATCTGACTAGAAGTAGTTCCATCGCCAAAATTCCACAAATAAACAACCTGATTTGTTGAAGGATATGTAGTTGTAGATGTATTATAGAAATAATAATTTGATGAACTTGCTGTAGAATCGGGATAAGCAACAAAACTTGCATTGCATGAATTGTTTGTATTGCTAGCACATATACTGAAATTTACAGTATTTTGCGGATTTGCATTTGTAACTGTTTGCGATTGCATAACTCCATTGCAATCAAATGTATAAACTACAAATGTAAGTGCAAGACCAGGACCTGGAACAATCACATTACTAAACGAATAATAACCGTTTGCATTGGTTGTAGTGGTTGCAGTAATTGGCATAACACTGTTGCTATCAGACATAATAAAAACCGTATGATTGGCAATTGCACCTCCATTCAAGTTGGTTACTATACCTCCTACAAAAAAAGGCATTTGAGCACGTAATACAAAAAAGCTCAAAAACATAAAACTCAAAAGTAAAATTTTCTTTTTCATTGTTATAAATTTTTTAATTGTTTAATTTCTAGTAAAAATACTTTTTTTAATTTCTTATATTCAAAAGAGACCTCGAGTTGTAAATTAGTTGTATGATAAATACATTTTTAGCCATCAAAATTACTAAAATAATTTAGTATTCTATATTTTTTTAACAAATAATCATTTGATATTGGATTGTTTAAACAATCTTAATCAGATTTAATAAATCTTGAATTGCTTATTATACCTGATGAATATTGCAATTTGATATGATAAATTCCCACTTTCAAAAAATCAATATTTACTGATAAATTTTCATTATTACTGAAATCTTTATTATAAACAATTTGACCGTTAATGTTGAATACTTTCAAATTGAGTTTATCATCAATCAAACTGCTTCTGATTGTGATGTTTATCTTATCTTTTGCAGGATTGGGATAAATACTTATCAGTTCTTCATCATTCAGATTTTCATTTATATCATTCATTTTCTGCATATAAATATCTCTCCCCCATTTGTTTGAATTTAAAACGATGATAGAGGCATCCGCAAAATTGGTTTTATCAGGGAAAAAAGTAGATTGGTAGTTTTGCATAAAATAAGTTGAATTATAAAGCAATTCGGCACTAACTTTATATAATCCACTGTTTTTCTGATAAAAATGATAAAAACCCATGGAATCGATATAACAAGTTTCTAAAATATTTTGATTGGTATCATACAAATAGGCAATTGCATAATCAACAGGTATTGAGCCAACAAAAACAGTTCCTCCAATATTGTATTTAAAAGGAAGTGGAAGCAAACCAGCTGCATTGAGTTTTGCTAAAAACAAATCGTTAATGCCATTGGCATTGTAAATATTGTTTCCGAATTTTATAGAAGGCTGATTAAAAGAACCACAAACATACACCTTATTTGAATCGCCAATAAAAGATGCCATCAACTGACTGCCAGACATATCGCCACCTGCTGAGTAGGCTGATTTATATGCAGCAAGGCTATCGCAATTGGCAAAAAACAAATTGTTATTATAAAGCATCGGATTGCCCGATTTATTTAAACTAAAATTTCCAAGCACAAGTGTATCAGCAACAAAACTTCCCCCAATAAAAAATCCATTTCCAACTTTCATTTTCTTTAGTTCATTTATTCGGGCTGGGAAACCTAGTGTTTTCATCAAATTCCCCGAAACATCAAATTCAAGCAGAAAATTATTAGCATTTATTGAAGCTCCGTTAATATTTAAAACACTGTTGTTATATCCGCTTACCAATATTCTATCATTATTCAAACAGCTTATATTTGTAAATTCATCACTTGTTAAACACTCCCCTTTCCTAAACCACAAAAAATCTCCATTCTGATTATATTTAGCCAAATAACTATCAAAGTAAACAACCCCAAGAGATGTAGTACTATTTGCTAAAGTATCTGAGGTTGATAATACTAGCTGATTGCCTAAAAATGAAGCTGCGGTGTAAATATTACCACTACTATCAGTTGTTAAATCATTTATTTTGTTGATGAATGAATTACCTTTTGAGGATTTTAACCATATTATATTACCTAGTTGAGGTGAAACTTTAGCGATAAATGAAGTATGAAGATTGTTGCCATAATTTACAATATTAATATTTCCGATACTTACCGAATCGCCCAAACAATTGCCACCTATCATTATACTATTTGTAGCTTGATCCCATTTTAATGCAGTAATACTGTCGTAACCCCAATATCGATTATTGATAAACAAAACCCATTGGGCTATTCCTTGTGTTGAATACTTAACTAAAAAAGATTTACCGCCACTATTATGTGCAAAAGTAGTATTTCCATCAAAAGAAATATTGTTGATTAATGTATTTGAATTATTTACATAACCACTTACATAAATATTCCCGTTATTGTCAGTTATCATTTTATTTGACGAAGTTCCTGTATTGCAAATGGTTTTACGTGCCCATAAAACTTCACCATTTTGTGAATATTTGGCTACAAACATATTAGACGAGAATTCATTGGAATCGCTATTTGTCAAAAATACATTATTGCTACCTAAAAAAATATAATTGCTGGTAAAACTACCTGCTATCACAACTTCATTATTGTTATTTACGGCAATAGCTGTAGCTTTCTGACTTTGCATTCCTCCGGCAGTTCTTACCCATTCCCATGGTGAAGTTGAGCTTGGTTGAGCCTGTGAAATTCCAAAGCTAATCAGGATATAAATTATTGCTGTTAATATTTTTCTCACTTTAATAAAATTAGAATCTATAATAAAATCCTGTTTTTAAACCAAATAGCCATGGTGACTTATTTCCATAATCGGGATAAATATCCATATTGTTGTACATTGGTTTAAAATAATAATAAATAATCGGTTCAGCATTTACCCCCCATCGTTTATTGAAATTATAAGATATTGATGCAGAAAGCACAGCAGCCCAATTTAAGCCTTTAATTGAAGATTGAAAAGCTTCTGTTTTTAATACTTTAATATTCTGAGTAACAGGTAAAATCATCGAAGTTTTTTCAGAAATTACCATAGTGCACAAAAACCCTGATTTTACAGCAAATCCAAATTTAGACATATTCCATTGATAACCAGCCAAAACAGGTATATTGAGCATTGTATATGACTTACGTGCAGGTATATATTGCTGATACAAAACAGAATCATTAAAAACGATAGGATGTGTAATGTACTGAATTATTTCACCTTGCAAATTAAACACCACCGAATCTACATAATTGTATTTTGTAAATTGATCTTTCTGAAAATGCACTTTGCCTGCTTGATTGTCGGTAAAATTACTATACGACAATCCGGTTTGCAATAAATAATTTGCATAATTATATTGATAACTTACGCCAAATTGATGAATCAATTGATTATAAGTAAATGAAAATGATTCTTTATTGTAAATTTTAAAAATCGTATAATCAATACCAATTGAAGAAAAACCACTTTTAGTTGCATTACTTACTGATTTCATATTCACTTTTTTGGGCTCAACACCAGCGGTTTCCTCTTTATTGTTTTCTTTATTTTCAGCAATCTGAACTTTATTTTCAACTTCATTTGGTTTGGCTGTATTGGCTGCATCATTTACCGCAAACAATTGATTGTTAGTTGCTTTAGTTGCATGCGGATTCAAAGTTTCAGCAAGCTTAATTTCCTGATTTTTGGATGTTGTTGATATCTTATTTTCCGAAGTTGTAATTGTATTTTCAACAAACGCATTATTGGAATTGTCTGGCAATTTTAGTTGTTTTGTAGCAGTTGGTATTGTATTATTTTTAGTTAAATCTAAGCTTACTTCCTTATTATTCTGATTTTCTGGTTTAATTGTATTTTCAACTGCTGTAGAGCTTTTGTTGATGAGTTTATTAGTTTTATTTTCGAGTGTATGCGATTGAATTTGCTGAATATTGTTAAGCTCGGTATTTTTATTTATTATGATTGCTTCATTTTTATTTTTGTTTATTTTGTTGTTTTCTGGTGTAATGCTAAATACCAAAAACAAAACGCCTGCTGTAATAGCTGTAGCACCAGCAAAATAAAGATATTTAACGTACTGATAAAATGCCAATTTAAAGCTAATAGATTTCCATAAACCCATTTTGGGGGAATATTTGGGTAATTGGTCGAGATTAGCGGAAACTCCCTGCAAATCAAGCTCAGTATCTATCCTGTCCCATAAATCCACATCGGGTTTATGAACCGGCAGATTCGACCAGTCTTTATTTGTTAGATTTTCCATTATAGCCATTCGTTTTTAAGTTTTTCTTTCAATGTTCTTTTTGCATTAAAAAGCTGCGATTTAGAAGTGCCTTCGTTGATATTAAGCATTTCGGCAATTTCTTTGTGTTTATAACCTTCTACTTCAGCCAGTATAAATATAGTACGATATCCGTCGGGCAGCGATAATATTACTTTTTCGAGTATTTTGCCATCAATTTCATTGGGGCTGAATTCTGCTATATCATGTTTGTTTTCTTCAAGCGTATCAAATAGTTTCTGAGTTTTCAGATGTCTGAGAGCAGTTCTGATTACAATGGTTTTAATCCATGCACCCAAAGTTGACTGACGTTTAAATTGTTCAATTTTCTGAAACACCTGTAAAAATGCATCTTGCAGCACATCATGGGCTTCATCTCTATCATTCAGAATACGGTATGCCAAAGTAAACATTGCATCGCAATATTTATAGTAGAGCATTTTTTGCTTTTGCCGCTGCTTTTGCAAACAACCCTCCAGCAAATCAATTTCTTCTAAAGATAATTCGTATGAAGCGAACGTACTAATTTCCAAATCCCATTTTTTTTATAAAGAGACACAAAGTTAATAAATAGTTGCATTGAGATTGGAAAATGTTTTTTGGATTACAAATAATATCATTGCCATTCCCCCATTAAATACTAATTTAGCTAAAAATAAAAACAAACAACTTAATGAAAGCTGCTTCATTAAAACTTATTAAAACAGAACTGGATTTGCTGCATCCCGATAAGGTAAAAGCACTTTGTTTGCAATTGGCTAAATTCAGAAAAGAGAACAAGGAATTGCTTTCTTATCTTTTGTTTGAGGCCGATGATGAACAAAATTATATTAAGGATGTAAAATCGGAGATAGATGAATTATGTGCAGATATCAATAAAAGCAATCTGTATCTGGCAAAAAAAACCATAAGGAAAATACTCAGAATAGCCAATAAATATATTAAGTATTCAGGCTCAAAACAAACTGAAGTGGAAATACTTATTCACTTTTGTAACAACCTCAAAAACACTGGGATTTCGTTGTCTTCAAATACGGTTCTTGGCAAAATTTACTTCAGGCAAATAATAAAAGTTCAGAAAGCGCTATCAAACCTGCACGAAGATTTACAGTTTGATTATGCTCAGGAAATAAAAAATCTGATCTGATT
>CAZWRD010000137.1:0-8453 GCA_964636105.1 uncultured Bacteroides sp. | reverse complement strand
CTCCTTCTGATTGGAGTGGAACGTTGCCAACTTCAAGTACTTTTGCTGGTATAATCAGAACCGTTTCTGATAATAATGTATCCTCTGATTGGGTAGTTTCAAGTGCAACTACTTTACAAACCATGGGAAGTTTAAATCCAACATTAACTGCTGGTGCTTCAAGTGCAGGTTGTCAAAGTAGCAGAGTACCTATTAAAGCTATGATCAGTAGTTTCCCTGCTGTTGATGCTGGTGTTGCTAACTTAACTTTGCCTTCTACTCCAGTAAATGGAGGTAGTAGTGTACCTGTAGTTGTAAAAATTAAAAATTACGGTTTAAATAATTTAACAGCGGCTACTATTGGTTGGTCAATAAATGGAATTAATCAAACTCCTTATAACTGGACAGGAGATGTTGCACGTGGCTTATTATCATCAGATATTACAATTTCTAATACAGCTGTTACAGTTGCTGGAGTTCTGCCTGTAAAAGCATGGATAATAAGTGCTAACACATTAGCCGATACTTATAATACGAATGATACTGCTTCAGGTTCTGTGTTAGTTAAATTTGGAGGAACTTACACAATTGGTAGTGGTGGCGATTTTGCATCTGTTGATCAGGTTGCAACTGCTTTAAATGCTGTTGGTATCAGTGATAATGTTTTATTTAATATTTTACCAGGTACTTACGAAACTCGTCCGATATTTAATGTAATTTCGGGTACAAGTCAAACGCAATCAATTATTTTCAAATCTTCTACAGGTGTAAATACCGATGTTACTTTACATTATACTTTGTCGACAGCTGCTGCATTTATGATGAAATTCACAGGAAGTAGTTATATTACTTTTAAAGATTTAACTATGTCTGTTTCAGGTAGTGCTACATGGGGTAGAGTTGTTGAATTGGCATCATTAGCTAATAATATTGAAATTTCAAATTGTATTTTAATTGGTATGCCTAGAGCAACAGCAACAACAACTAATTTTTCAATAATTTACGGTAGTGCTGCAAGTTTAAATAATTTGAAATTTACAAACAATAGATTTGAGGGTGGTTATCGTGCAATTGAGTTAATTGGAGTTAGTGGTTCAAATCAGAAATTTAATCAGATTACTGATAATATTTTTAATGATTTCAATTATTCAGGTTCTTATACAACATATCAGGATACACTTTTAATTTCCGGAAATTCTTATACTAATTTATCAACTGCTACTTCATATTCTTTATATGTAGGTAATAGTAATTCATTTGCTGTATTGAAAAATAAATTATATCGTTATGGAACAACAGGTACTAATTATGCATTGTATTTGGCTACTGCCAATGCAAGTGCAGGTGTTAGTCTTGTTGCTAATAATTTTATAATGCAATCAAATGGAACTGGTGCTTCTCATGGTATTTATTGTTCTACTATCAAAAATACACGTATATTTAATAATTCTGTAAATATTACTAAAGGAACTACTGCAAGTTATGCATTTTACAATGCATCATCTACTGCAGGAGCTGATATTAGAGTGTTAAATAATATATTTGCTAATAGAGGCGGTGGTTATGCTTATTATGCAAGTGCAAATGTTGGAATTGATTCTAGTAATAACAACTGTTTGTATGCTACTGGTACAAATCTTGCCTATTGGGGAGCTGCACGTACTTCATTAGCTGCATTGCAAGCTGTAAGTTTCAGAGATGCAAATTCAATTTCTGTAAATCCGAATTTTGTTAATGATACAGCTGATTTACATGCAACAAATGTAGCACTTCCTGAAAAAGGTGTTTATGTTCCAGAGGTTACTGATGATATTGATGGTCAGGTGAGAAGTATTTTGCCAACTATTGGTGCAGATGAGTTTTTGGGTACAAGAACCTTAAATTTAACAGTAATGCTTGAAGGCTTGTATAACGGACTTAATATGAACCCAGCAATGAATGATATGGGTGAACAGTTTGGAGCAACTATTGCAGATCAAATTACTGTAGAACTTCGCAATTCAACAGTTACTTCTATTGTTGAAGCAACTTATACTGCTCAAAATTTAAGTGTTAATGGATTGTGTTCTATTACAATACCAGCTAATTTAGGCGATCAATATTATATTGTTGTTAAACATCGTAACAGTGTTACTACATGGAGTGCTTTACCAATGTCTTTTAATACATCTGTAATTAATTATAATTTTACATCTTCTGTAACTCAAGCTTATGGAGACAATTTGAAAGAATTGGCAGTAGGTGTTTATGGTATTTATACAGGTGACGTTAATCAAGATGGATTGGTAGATGGCTCAGATATGTCTGATACCGAGGCTGAAAATAACAATTTTGCAATTGGTTATGTTGTAACTGATGTAAATGGTGATGGTTTGGTTGATGGTTCTGATAT
Organism: uncultured Bacteroides sp.; assembly: GCA_964636105.1. GTDB lineage: Bacteria > Bacteroidota > Bacteroidia > Bacteroidales > JACABE01 > JACABE01. The sequence continues at coordinate 6,082 of CAZWRD010000137.1, read as the reverse complement.
GTCTATTGTTGAAAATGCAAATAATAACTTTGTATCGGAAATAATGCCGTAATCGATTTTTTAAATTTATAATTTATTCATAATAAAAGAGGTTGTCAGAAATGGCAGCCTCTTTTTTTAATTTTTCTTAGTGTAATAAAGGCATTTTTGTGTAGATAATATTGGATATTTATCATTGTAACACAACTCATAACAATAATATGTAAGCTCAATCTAATAAGATGTAACGAAGCATAAGAAAATATTCACACACAGGAGGATGATTATAAATTGGTAAGCGTTTAGCGGTGATTAATATAGGTTAAATCATATGCGATTATTTTAACCGCGTAAAGGTTTTGTAAAACGATAATGTTCAGCAATATATCGAATTATAAAAAGATGAAGTTTTTATTTTATTAATCGGATTATTCTATTTGTTGTCATTTATAGTTATGACTTTAAATATTTATAGATTTAGTCAAAAATAGTAATTTCTTTTGTTGACTAGATAAAAGGTTTTTTGTTGAGATTTAAGATACAATTTTTAATTTGGCAAATTTCAATAGAAGTTGTTTGTTCCCAATATGTTCAAAATAAACGGTAGCTTTCTTACTTGGTCCAACTCCTTCCAAATTAATGATTTTTCCTTGCCCGAAGCGATCGTGTATTACTTCCATACCTGGCTGTAACGAGTCGAAATCTTCAACCAATTGTGTTTCTTGAGCTGGTATTTGTGTATTGCTAGTATTAATTTTCCTGAATTTATTCGGGTCGGGTGTTGATTTTGGAATTGGATTATAATCTTTTAAACTATCATTGCCCATTAGCTTTTTTAAAGTTGGGTTCTTTTGTGGAATATCAATATATTTGGCATCTATTTCTTCCAAAAAGCGGCTGGGTTCCGAAAAAGTAAGATTACCCCAACGATAGCGGTTTTCGGCAAACGATAAAGTTAGTCTTTTTTCGGCACGGGTGATGGCTACATAAAACAATCGGCGTTCTTCTTCAAGTTCGGCTCTCGAATATATCGACATGATTGATGGGAAAAGGTTTTCTTCCATGCCGACTACAAAAACATAAGGAAATTCAAGTCCTTTGGCAGCATGAATAGTCATGAGCGAAACCTTGTTGTTATCATCATCTTTATCGTTGTCGGCATCGGTAAGCAAGGCAATATCTTGCATAAATTCATCCAGCGTTCTGATGCTGTTTGTTTGAATTTCTTCCTCAACGGTTTCTAAAGGTATTGTTTCTGTAAAGTCTTTTATTGCATTAAGCAATTCATCTATGTTTTCGATTCGGCTAACACCTTCTGGGGTGTCGTCTTCATTAAGTGCTTTCATCAAACCCGATGATATTGCAATGTTTTTAGCCAAATCGTAAGCATTTCGGGTTTTCAGCATTACGGTATAGCTTTTTATTTTAGTAACAAAATCAACGAGTTTGTTTTTGGTTGATTGGTTGATATCTGTTTTGATATGTTCGATACCTTCCATTATTCTGAATATGCTTCTGCTGTAGTCATCGGCAAGCACTCTCAGTCTATCTAAAGTAGTTTGGCCGATGCCTCGTGTAGGATAATTGATAATTCTCAATAAAGCTTCTTCGTCGTTGTGATTGATAACTACTCTGAAATATGCAAGCAGGTCTTTTATTTCCTTGCGTTTATAAAACGAAAGACCTCCATAAATCCGATATGGAATATTTAGTTTTCTTAAACCTTCTTCCATCGAACGCGATTGAGCATTGGTGCGATATAATATGGCAAATGCATCATTATTGAGTTGGTTGTTCATCTTTAATTCGAAAATCGAATTGGCAACCATCATACCTTCTTCGTTGTCGGATGCAGCTTTTAGCAGTTTTATCTTATTTCCTTCTTCGTTATCTGTCCATATTTCTTTAAATATCTGTTCCTGATTTTTAGCTATCAGGCTATTGGCTGCATTTACGATTACTTTGGTAGAACGGTAGTTTTGTTCCAGTTTGAAAGTTTTCAGGTCGGGGTAATCATTTTTGATATTTAATATATTTTGAATATTGGCACCACGAAATGCATAAATACTTTGTGCATCATCGCCAACCACGCATATATTTTCGTTATTGGCAGCTAGCTTTTTAATAATTAGATATTGAGCATAATTGGTGTCCTGATACTCATCTACCATGATGTATTTGAATTTATGCTGATATTTGTAAAGTACATCAGGAAAATCGCGTAATAAAACATTGGTATAATATAACAAATCGTCGAAATCCATTGCCTGAGCTTTACGCAATCGAAGAGAATATAGGGTAAACAATCGTCCAATCATGGGTTTGTTTGCTTGCTTATCCTGAAACATTAGTTCGGCATTGCTATTATAATCAGCCTCGTTCAGTAGGCTGCTTTTTGCCGACGAAATCCTGTGAAGTACATAATTAGGTACGTATTGTTTGGGGTCGAGGTTTTGTTCTTTTATAATATTACGCATCAAACTTTTGGTATCATCGGTATCGTATATTGTAAAGTTTGAAGGGAAACCGAGCTTTTCGGCTTCGAAACGGAGAATTTTTGCAAAAACCGAGTGAAAAGTACCCATCCATAAGTTGCGGGCATCGGGACCTACAAGATGAAGAATACGTTCTTTCATTTCGCGAGCTGCCTTATTGGTAAAAGTTAAAGCCAATATATTAAAAGGATCTGTGCCTTTGCTTAATAAATGTGCTATACGATAAGTTAAAGCGCGGGTTTTTCCAGAACCTGCACCGGCTATTATCATTACTGGTCCTTCTGTTACTTCTACGGCTTTGCGCTGAGCCTCATTTAGTTCGTCTAAAAAATTTCTCAAATTACTGTTCTCCTATTGAAAGTTCAAAATTACTAAAAAATCTTATACCTCAATTGTAGTTTTTATGAAAATCAGCAATAATATACTTAATTAAATATAAATTACATAGTTGTATGATATACTGTTAGTTTTATATGATGAAATTTTACGACATGTATTTTTAATGTTTAAGCAAGGCAAAGTAATATTCAAACACATTAGTCATAATATAATTTGCAAAAATACCTTCACAGTTTTGCTTTTTTAATATATCATCATATTTAAAACAAAAAAGCCATCCTTTTCAGATGGCTTTTTTTCTTAATATGATAAAAATAATTATTTATCAAGCATTTTAGTCCATTCTTTTTTAGTTCTTGCTTTCCAGTTGAAGTTATTGTAAGCATAACTAATCATAATAGGTAACACAGAAGTAGCTTCTGCAAACACCATTTGTTCGAAAATAGTACTTACCTTACCCCAAGATGAAGCTTCTTTTAAAGTTGAACTTGAACAAGCACCATCTCTTGAATCAGCAACAGTTATTTGAACTGCATATTTGTGCATAGGAACTTCTTTGCCCAAAACTTCAGCACAAATTACAGTATCTTGAGTAAAGTTTTTAGGAACACCACCGCCAATCATAAATAAACCGGTTGTAGGAGCTTCCATTTTTATTTTGGTTAATTCCAGAAAATCTTTTACAGAATCAATAGACATATGTTTTTCAGGATTTTCCCATTGGTGCAATACCAAACCGAAACCAGCACTACTATCAGTAAAAGCCGGACAGAATATAGGCACATTATTTTCGTAACAAACCTGAACCAAAGAGTCTTTCTTCTTTGAGTGAGTGGTCAGATATTTTCCCATTTCGCGGATAAACTCACGTGACGAATAAGGTCTTTTTTCTAATGAATCAGCAATTTCTTTAATGGTTTTATCGCAAACCTGTAATTCTTCTTCATCAATATATGTATCATAAATACGATCGATATACAAATCGCGTAAATTGTTATCGTCAACAAAAGGAGAACCTTTGTAATGTTTGAAACCCAAAGCTTCAAAAAAGTCCATATCCACTATTGAAGCACCAGTTGCAACAATTGCATCTATCATGTTAGCTTTCACCATGTCAACATACACCTGCATACAACCTGCTGCACTTGTACTTCCGGCTAAAGTTAAAATAATGCTGCAATCATTTTCGTTTACCATTTTTCCTAAAATGTCGGTTGCAATTGCAGTGTCTCGTGATGTAAAAGACATATCGCGCATAGCATCGATAATTGGAGTTGAATCAAAAGATTTGATATCTATATGTTTAACAACTTCTTTTAATAAATCTGATTTTTCCATTTTTATTAATTTATTATAATTTACAAAATTACATAAAATTTTAATATCCTAAAATTTTAAGCATAGATTTATGACTTTGTTCTTTAGCAAAAAGTTTGGTAGTATATTCACCATCCTCATCATTATCGATGATAATATGCTTAGGTGCAGGGATTAAGCAATGTTGAATTCCTCCATAACCACCCAACGATTCCTGATAGGCTCCGGTATGAAAAAAACCGATGAATTGTGGATTTTCGTCTGTTATTTTAGGTAAGAACACTGCATTCGAATGAGCTTCTGCATTGTAAAAGTCTTGGCTATCGCAAGTTAAACCGCCTAAGAAAACCCTTTGATACTCTTTTTCCCAATTATTGATAGCAAGCAAAACATAGCGTTGGTTAATAGCCCATGTATCTGGTAAGGCAGTCATAAAAGAACCATCTATCATATTCCACAACTCTCGGTCGTTTTGCTGTTTTTGATCGATGATAGAAAATAAGGTCGCACCACTTTCGCCAACTGTAAACGAACCAAACTCAGTAAAAATATGAGGTTCGATTACCTTTTGTTGCTCACAAATATTTTTTATCTGAGCTATAATTTCCTCAGCCATATATTCATAATCATAGGCAAATCCCAAATTATTCTTTATAGGGAAGCCACCGCCTATGTTTAACGAATCAAGTTCAGGACATATCTTTTTAAGTTCGCAATAGATATTCACACACTTCGATAATTCATTCCAGTAATAAGCAGAATCTTTTATTCCGGTATTAATGAAGAAGTGAAGCATTTTTAATTCGAATTTTGGGTTGTCTTTAAGCTTGTCAAGATAAAAAGAAAGTATCTCGTTGTAACGCATGCCTAAACGCGAAGTATAGAATTCAAACATTGGTTCTTCTTCTGCTGCAATGCGGATACCTATCTTGCATTTACCTGTAATTTGTTCGTCAAGCAATCTGATTTCATCTTTGTTATCCAAAACCGGAAGTGTATTTAAAAAACCCTGATTGATAAGTTCTGCAATATTTTCAACATATTGCGGACGCTTAAACCCATTGCAGATTATATATTTTTCTTTGTTTATTCGGCCTTGGTTAAAAAGCTCTGTTATAATGTTGATATCGAAAGCAGATGATGTTTCGATATTTACATCATTTTTAAGAACTTCTTCCATTATAAATGAAAAATGAGAACTTTTGGTGCAATAACAATAATTATAATCTCCTTTATAATCAACCTTTGCCATAGCAACATTAAATAATCGCTTTGCTCTTTGTATTTGAGAGCTAATCTTTGGCAAATAGCTGATTTTAAGAGGTGTTCCGTATTGTTTAATAACGTCCATTAATGGAACTCCATGAAAATAAAGTTCATTATCAGTAACATCGAATTCATCGTTCGGGAATTCGAAGGTTTGTTCTATTAAATCAATATATTTGTTTTTCATTTTTGCAATGTAAGTTAATCGGATTACTTAAAAAAAAACAATCCAACTTAATTGGATTGGAAATATTTTGCAAAAATACAACAAATAATAATTATTACAACAAAATAAAAATTCAAAATTATTGTTTTTATTGAATGTGTTTGATTTAATTTGATTTAAATTTTCACTATGATGAGCTTATCGGGAATGTTATTAGTTGAATGAAGCAAATAATATTAGTGTTGATTGTCTTTTATTAAGTCCTTTTGATTTTATTTCTTTTACTTTGTATCACATAATGATTTTTTTGTTATTGTGTTTTGCCTTCATTTTTATTTGTATTGCGATTAAAAGATGAAGGCTTTTTTTGTTTACAACTGTTGATTTTCATTTGCGATAATCTGGCGATGCAATTTGCTAATTACAACTGCCGTAAGGCAAGCGTAAAATCAGTGTTTACGGAACGTATCTGCGTTCATGTCCCGAGATGAAAGATTCGGGAATCAGCGTTCTTATGTTT
>CAZWRD010000136.1:0-8780 GCA_964636105.1 uncultured Bacteroides sp. | reverse complement strand
ACAAAATAAAAAAAGGGGCTTTAGCCCCTTTTTTTATTCATTATCAGATGCATACCATTCGGCAAAAGAAGTAACTGTTTCACGTAACTTCATACTGTGAAGTTTTATTTGTGAAGGAAGTTCTTTATTTAAACGGCTTGCAAAATCAATCAACATATTTTCGCTTGTAGGTTGATAATCAACCAATGTAATATTAGCAAAATTCGTTTTCAGCTCTTTAATCAAATTTTCTGAAATATCTTTATGTAAGATTAATGCATGGTCTAATTTATCAACAATAGCATTTCTTACTATTCTTTTCAAATCTCCAAAATCAATAAGCATTCCATTTTTTGGTGAATTAGTATTTGAAATTGGCTCACCTATAACAGTTACAAACAATTCATAAGAATGACCATGAATATTTTTGCATGGACCATCATAATCTTTAAGTGCATGAGCCATTTCAAAATTAAACTGTTTTGTAATACGTATTTTTTGCATATTATTTTACAAATTTATAGGTTAAGTGTTGTCCTTCATACGAAATAGTAACAAAATACAATCCTTTTTCCAGATTAGAAATATCTATTCGTTGTAATTCAGATATGTTTGTAACGCTTTTAATTTTTCTTCCTCTGGTATCGCTAAGAAATATAGATTCTGGTGTAATTTTTAAACTGTTGAAATCTATAAATATTTCGTTATCAGCAGGATTTGGATATAAATTAATATTCGGTGATTGGTTTGCAAAATTAATTCCAGTACCTTGATTGCTAATTGTAATAACTTTAAAACCAACAATACCAGAACCATCATTTGCGGTTGCTAATACAGTATCAATACCATTACTAATAGCAGTAAGCAACCCAGTAGAACTAATAGTGCCAACTGTTGGATTTTTTACTGACCAAGTATATGTGCTATTTGTCGCATTTGCAGGCAAAACACTTGCCAACATCTGTAGAGTTCCGTTTTGTGTTGAAATACTACTACTTCCACCTTGTCCTGTAACAGAAATTGAGGTTACCATTATATTTGGACTACCACCCCAAATTAAGTTAATATATTCAGGATGATCAATATAAGGATTTCTGTTGTTTTGTATAGCATAAACTGCATTATTTCGGTTTATTTCTTTTTGGCTTACAGGATCTAAAGCACACCATGACAACAACATAGTTACATACCAAGGCTTATAAGTCAATCCATTATTCCCAGCATAAACAGCTGCACATTCAGCTGAGTTTGAAGGCCAGTTGGCAACTAAGTTCTCGTAACGTGTTGCCATATAAAAAAAAGTTCTTGCAAAATCTCCTTTAAAACTATCAATAGGCTCAAAAACTGTGCCTGTATAACCTGTAATTCCACAACTTCCTACTTTACTCCCATTTGAAGATGTCCATGTTACGTTTCCTACTTTTGCTTGTGGATAATTTGAACGTCTGTTATTTACATAACCGTCAGTAGGATATACATTAAATAAATCAGAATACATCGGACTAGCATCATTAAACCAGCTTGCAGGTGTAGAATGTTCACGGTTGTAACAGTCTCCTTCTCCGGAATAAGAGCCACATTGGTTGCTTCCATGTGTATAAAAGTAATTTGAAGTTCCGTCAGATTTTATTGAATACATATCCCATACTTTATTTGGTGGCAAATTATCTGTGGTTTGATAACTGTTATATAATCCTCCGTAACTAACAGTAGTATGACCTTTTATTTTATTATAAAGAGCTGTTTTTAAAGTAAGCCCGGTTAATCCATTTGCTACGTCATAATAACCAGCTGGAATTTGTGCAAATGATATTAAGTGAAAAAAATGCACAATTAATAAAAATGAAAATATTTTTTTAAACATCACGTAAATATTAATAGATTTCGTTAAAAAAGTATGTATAAAAGCAAATTACAAGTAAAAAGTTTTTAAAATTATATCTTATCACTATGTTCAATCAGAATTTTTATTCCGATGATTATCAATACCAAACCACCTAATAATTCGGCAGTTCTGGGTTTTATAAAACGGTTTAATTTTCCAAGGCAAATACCGCCGTATGAGAAAATAAATGTAATAATTCCAATTACCAATGAAGCCAAAAGAATATTTACTTCAAGAAATCCAAAACTTATACCTACAACAAAAGCATCAATTGTAGTAGCTAATGCTAACATTATCAATATATAAGTTTTGTTTATATTAAATTGCCTATCTTCAGGATTAACCTTTATAGCTTCAATTATCATTTTTAATCCAATAATAAAAAGTATCGAGAATGCAATCCAATGATCAAAAGCCTCAATAAAATCTTTAAATGAAACGCCAATCAACCATCCTAAAATAGGCATTATTGCTTGAAATATAGCAAAAACTATTGCAATTCGCAGACCTTTTTTATAGGATATACAATTTAATGACCCACTTGTGAGTGAAACCGCAAGACTATCCATTGATAATCCGATTGCTATAAGAATTAGTTCAAATATTCCCAAGACCTGATTTTTTTTGGACTGCAAATTTACTCAATTTCATATTATACATTGTAAAAAAACAAATAAATTTATTGAAATTAGTCATAAAAGATGAATCTTTCTTATTAGATTTAATTGAATATTTATTATGCATCACATATTCAGCATTTTAGTCATATGTGATTAAAAAACATTGTTATCAGTTGATTTAGTTGTCAATCTGTTTTCGCAAAATGATTGGTTTATAGGATAATGATTCATGTTTTATTTTAAAATAAAACATAAAGTTTTGTTTATCTGTTGATTAAAATTTAAACCAAATTTTTATTTACAATACTTAATAAATCATTTTTTCTAATAGGTTTAGAGATATAATCGTTACAGCCAGCTTCTAATGATGCAATTCTGTCATTTTCAAAAGCATGAGCAGTTACTGCAATTATAGGCGTTTTGTTGTATAAAGGATTATTTCTTAGGACTTTGGTTAATTGCAACCCATTTATGCTTCCCTTAAGTGAAATGTCCATCAATATGAGGTCGAATTGAATATCTTTTACTAATTCTAAGGCCTCTTCTCCAGAAATAACAAAATGGATATCGAAAAACTTTTTTAAAATGATTCCTAATAACTCTTGGCTTGAGAAATCATCTTCTACAATTAGTAATTTCCTTTTTTCTTCCGAATTTAATTGAATTTCTGCGTTTTGCATAATATTTTGAATGTTAGTAATCTGATTATTAATTATTGTGTTTTTAAAAACAATACTGAAAGTTGAACCCTGATTTTTGATGCTAATAACTTTAATTTCAGAGTTATTTAAATCTGATAATTGTTTTGATAAAGAAAGTCCTAACCCAATACCTTCATAGCTTCTGCTATAACCAACTTCTTCTTGATTATAAGGATTGAAAATATAAGGGAGAAATTCAGGAGAAATGCCTTTACCTGTATCAGAAATATCTAAATTTAAATTTGAGCTATCTAAATAAATTTTCAAATTGACATGCCCTTTGTTTGTGAATTTTAATGCATTATCAATAATGTTTGATAAAATTACAGACAAACTATATTCGTCATAAAAAACTATTGGATTTTTAATTTCTGATAAAACATTGATTATTAATCCTTTTTTTTGAGCAGTGTTTTCAAATTCTACCAGTATTTTATTTACCAAATTAAGCAAGTTAATATTTGTTGGTTTAATTGGGAAATCACCAATTTGTATTCTTGAAAAATTTAAGATTAAATCTATAGTTCTGATTAGACGTGAGCTTGAATTTTTGATTGTTTTAAAGAAATTTGATTCAACAGGGGTTGCATATTCTTTAAATGCTTCTTCAATAAGCTCTGTCATACCCAAAATTCCATTCAAAGGAGTTCTTATTTCGTGAGAAATATTTGCAATAAAAGCATCTTTAATTTTGTTTGATAATTCTGCTTTTTCTTTTGATGCTAGTAAAACACGTTCCCATTCTTTTCTTTCACTTACATCTCTTATTAAGCCAATTACTCCTTTATTATCAACGTCATACATAAATAATGATGCGTTAAGCTCACAATTTATCTCGAGATTATCTTTATTTATAAGTCTTAGATTAAAATTTGTTGTTGGAGTTCCGGTTTCAATCAAGTTTTTAAAAGATATTTGTGTACAATCTATATCTTTTTCTGATACAAAACTTAAATAAGATTTTCCTATCATTATATCTGATTTTAAACCAAATATTTTTTCTGAAAGAGGAGAGATGTAAGTTATATTCCCTTCTATATCTGTTATAAATATTAAATCTGTTAATTTTTCTGCAAATTCTTTTAATCTGAAATTACTGTATAAAAGTTCATTTTCTGTTTCTTTCTTTTCTTTAAGAATTTGTTTTTTTTCTAAAACTTCTTTTACTGCAAATGGCAATCGCTTAATTTTTTCTTTTAATATATAATCGGAAGCACCAGCTTTCATGCATTTAACAGCTGTTTCTTCGTTAATAGATCCAGTAAAAACAATTATTGGGATTTCCGGATTATATTGCTTTACTACATTAATTGCCTTCATTCCATCAAAAACAGGCATAGAATAATCAGAAATGATTAAATCGGGCTGAAAATTATTTAACTCCCAAATTAAATCTTGTTCAGTTTCAACAATTTTTGAAATAAATTTAATATTTTCTTTTTTTAATTCTCTAATAGCCAATTCCATATCATGATAAGTATCTTCTACAAACAAAATATGAATTTTATCTTTTAATTTTGATTCCATTTTTGCTGTTTGTTTATAAAAACTTTTCTATTGCTACCAATAAATCGTTTCTAAATAATGGTTTCGTTAAATGCAAATTGCAACCTGCTTCTAATGAGGTTAATCTGTCTTTTTCAAATGCATGAGCTGTAAGAGCAATTATTGGTAGATTTGGAAAGTTTAATTCTGTTCTTATTTTTTTTGTTAATTCTAATCCATTCATGCTACCTCTTATCGAAATATCCATAAGTATCAGATTTACATTCGTTTCGCTTAATAACTGTAATGCTTCGTCTGCAGAATGGGCAAAAATAAGATTGTATTTTTTCTTTAATACAATACCCAGATAGTCTCTACTTGCTTTATCGTCTTCTACCGCCAAAATAGTTGGCAATACAACGTCAGATGGAACGTTTTTTTCTGTTTCATTTATATTCGTATTCATAATATATTGTTTTTCTTTAATTTCATTTTTGTTTTTTTCTTTCTTTTTAAAAGCAATTGAAAAACAACTACCAATTCCTTTTTTGCTTTTTACAGTTATTTCTGCATGATTAAGCACTAACATTTTTTTTACCAACGATAATCCCAATCCAACACCTTCATAGCTTCGGCTATAACCTGTTTCTTCTTGTGAATAGGGCATAAAGATTTTATTCAGAAATTCGTCAGAAATACCAATTCCTGTATCTTCAACATCTACAATAAGGCCATCTGTTGTATTGTTTGAAAAAGATACTTTTACAAAACCCTTATTTGTATATTTTATTGCATTATCTATCAAGTTTGATAGGGATTGAGTTATGCAATATTCGTCTGCATAAATAAAAATATCTTCAAAATTGTTTTCGAAAAATAAATCAAGTGATTTGTTTTTAGCTGTAACCTGATATTCGTTAACTAAATTTGTAATCAGCAACGAAATATTTACATTATCGGGTTTATAAGGAAATTCTCCAATCTGAAGTCTAGAAATATTGAGTATCATATCAATAGTTCGCATCAATCGATTACTTGAAAATTCAATTACATTAAAAATTTGCTTCTCTTCTTCTTCTGCATATTCTTCAAAAGTGTCTTTCAAAATACTAGTCATACCTAAAATTCCATTTAAAGGAGTTCTTATTTCATGAGACATATTTGCAATAAATGCATCTTTTAATTGATTTGCTTGTTCTGCTGTTTCTTTAGCTTTGATAATTTCACTTTCTGCTTTTTTGCGTTCAGTAATATCACGCCAAACTACATAAAACAATGGGATATTGTCAATAATGATGGAAGTCAACATAACCTCTACAGGGAATTCTTCATTGTTAGATTTTTTGTGTATCCATTCAAACTTATGATATCCTTTTTTGTTAGCAATAATAGTCATTTCAATAGCTTTATCGGCTGATTTTTTTCCATCAAGTTGAAATTCGGGAGACAAATCCCATGGTGAAAATAAAAGAATATCTTCTTTGCTTTTATAACCTAATAAATTTACTGCAGCAATATTACAATCAATAAATTCGCTATCTCTTAATAATAAAACGGGATCGGTTGATTCGTAAAATAATTTGCTAAATGTCAGTTCTTTTTCGGCAATATTTTTTTTTGCATGTATTTGTTCAGAAATATTTCTAACAAGACAAAGTGCTTGGGTTTCTCCATTTTTAACCAAACGACTTTCAAAATAATTTAATTTATTATTGATAATTGCTTCATATTCATATATTACATTTTCATTTTTTTCAAAAAGCAAATTGAGTTTTTCACTTGTAAGTTTTGCAAGTTCAGGAGGTAATACTTCATTAATATGCTTGTTAATAAATGAGTCAGGTTTGGCTAGCAACTCATTTTGGTTAGGGCTTCTGTAATCTATAAAACGACCCTCACGTGAAAAAATAAACATTATATCTGGGTTAGCATTTAGCAATGCTTGAGTCTTTTCTTGGCTCTCACGAAGTGCAATTTCACTTGCTTTTCTTTTTGTGATATCTTCTCCAACTCCAACTAAACCAATTATTTCGCCTCTTTCATTTTTTACTTGTGCAGTATTAAGAGACACTAAAAATTCGTGTCCATCTTTAGTTATATTAAGTACTTCACCAGACCAATTCGTTTCTTTGCTTTTATTGATGATACTATTTGTAAGTTCTGTTGAATTGTTTTTCGACCATAATATACTTACATCTTGCCCTATTATTTCTTCTCGAGAATAGCCATAAGTATCTATAAATGATTGATTAACAAAAGTGAATTTGTTATTTAAGTCAGTAATTGATGCTATTTCAGAAATACACATTATAGAGTGAGACAATAATTTTAATGATTCTTCAGATTTTACTCTTTCTGTTACATCTCTTGACGTTGCAACAATTCCATTTATTCCATTGTATTCGAATAAATTTGAACTTACAGTTTCGAGATATATCCAACTACCATTTGCATGTTTAAAACGATAACGGGTTGGTTCTCCGTTATTTGACTTATTTATAACTTCATCAAACGCTTGAGTCATTAATGTATAGTCTTCAGGATGAATGTAATCCATTGGATTGATTCCCAGAAAGGCAGAAGTGCTATATCCCAATATTCGTTCAACAGAAGATGAGACATATTTAACTTTCTGATTTTGATCATGAATGGTAATGATATCAGAGGCGTTTTGAATTAAAGTACGGTATCTTTCTTCACTTTCTTTTAAAAGATTTTCGTATGTTTTTCGTTCTGTAATATCTACCAGAATGGTGATAGTTACATTTTGTCCATTATAACTTCCCTCTGTCGTTCTTGTTATTGCGGTTAATATTTTGCCAGATTTAGTTATAAAATCGGCTTCATAATCTTCAATTTCTTCATTATTAATTCTCTTTTTAATATTATGCTTAACTTTATCTATGCTGTTTTTATGAATAAAATTAAAAATATTTTTGCCAATAATTTCATCTGGTTTATATTCAGATAATTCTGATGCTGCATGATTTGCGTACAACAATATTTCATTTTTATGAAACAAGACAATGTCTGGTAATCCATCCAATAAATCTTTAAATTGTTTATCTGTTTTTTTAAGCAATTCACTTTTTTGTTTTTCTAGGGTAATATCTTTACAGATTATCATAATACTTGATGGATTATTTTCATCATCAGTAAGTAAGCTTATGTAAAATTCGCCCCAAAAGGTGCTATGGTCTTTTCTAAGTAATAATAACTCAATATTTGTTACAATATTTTCTTGAAAAACTCTGCCAAAACTTTGAGTTGCAAATTCCTTATTTTCAGGAGCAACTAAATCCAAAGAGTTCATCCCAATAAGTTCTTCTTTTGATTGATAACCGTATAATTCAAGTTTTTTTTGTGATACGTAAATTATTTTACCATTCAAATCAATTAGGGAAATAGAATTAGGCGACAAGTCAATAAGTTTACTGTATCGTTCTTCACTTTGCTTTAGTTCTTGTTTAATTTTTTGATTGTCTAGTTTTTTTTGTTTGTTAGATAAAGCTTCAATTACTGAAAAAGGGAGTTTGCTAATTTTTGATTTCATAATAAAATCAAAAGCTCCATTTTTCATGCAATTTATAATAATATCGTCATCGCTATAATTTGAAAGAACAATACATGGTGTATTTGCAATTTCTGGAGAAGTACTTATTAATTCAAGCACATCAGTTGCTTGGTATCCGTTTAGTTTATAATCGGTTATAATTAAATCTATAGATTCATTTATTATAACTTTTTTTATGTTTTCAAATAAAAATTCATTATAAGTAATAAAAGAAATATTTGCTTTGTGTAATTCTTTTTCAAGGATAGACAGATAATCAAGCTCATCTTCTATTAATAAAATTTTTATTGTTTGCGAAAATTCCATTTTCTTTTTTATTTACTATACACTTTTTCAGATACATACCAATATCTACACTTTGAAAATAACTAAAAAAATTATTTAAAAAATGAAAAACAAATATAAGATTTTTATTTGAATATTTTTAGAAAAGCAGAAAAGAAAAATGAAGAAACTTGCAACTAATAGAATATCAATTGGTGTGAAATTAAAAAAGCTTTACAATATGTAAAGCTTTTTGTTGACCTACCAGGATT
>CAZWRD010000135.1:0-8794 GCA_964636105.1 uncultured Bacteroides sp. | reverse complement strand
TTTGATGATTACAATAATAGGTCGGATGCAGCAAAAAGCCAGAAAATGATGGTAACTCGCGATATGGATTTGGATATTGATTTGAAAGTAATTGACACCTCATCAATCGTTAATACTTATCATATAAATGCAGCCAGATTGAACCCCGAAGACCGTAAAATATGGGACAGCATTTACAATCAGAGAAACGCGGCTTATCTGCAACATAATTTACAAGGAAAGGAATTGGCTGTATGGAAATTCAGAAGATACATTAACGATTATCTGGCAACTATCAAAACTGTGGATGACAATGTAGGGAAAGTATTAGACTATTTAAAAACAAGCGGACTAGAAGAAAATACGATAGTGGTTTATACTTCCGATCAGGGATTTTTTCTGGGCGAACATGGCTGGTTCGACAAACGCTTTATGTACGATGAAAGTTATCGTATGCCATTATTAATTCAATACCCTGCAAAGTTAAAAGCCGGAAAAGTAAACGAGCAATTGCTTATGAATATTGATTTTGCTCCTACACTCCTAGATTGGGCTGGAATTAAAAAACCTGGACAAATGCAGGGAATTTCTTTTGCTTCTTATATTGAAAATCCCAAAAGCTTAAGAAAGGCAACCTATTATCATTACTTTGAATATCCTGCTGAACATAGTGTAAAACGCCACTATGGAATCAGAACAGAAAAGTATAAACTGATTCATTTTTATCATGATATAGATCAGTGGGAATTATTCGATTTGCAGAATGATCCCCATGAGATGATGAATATATATGAAAATCCTGCATACAATAAAATTCAAAAAGACCTAAAAGCACAATTAAACAAAATGCGTTTGGAATACAAAGATACAAGTCTTTCAATACCTGTTAATTTCAAACAAATTAAGAACAAAGCTTTGAATCTGGAGTATGAATTGCAATTGCAGCCTGCTTCCAAATATTCGGGAAAAGGGAAATTTCCATTAACCGATGGAAAAACCGAAAACGAAGTTTCGAAAATTGCAGGGTTTTCCGAACATTGGTTAGGATTTCAAAAGGACAATCTTGATTTTACACTACCTTTAAATGGCAAAATAACTGTAAAGGAAATTGAAATACGTTTTTTGGAGCTCCCCGATTCATGGATATTCCAACCCGAAAATGTTGTTTTTTATCTTGTAAACGAGAAAGATGAATTAATCCCGTTAAACAAACCCATTGTTCTGAAACAAAAAAGAGCAACAGGAGGTGAAATAATCAGTTATAAGATAGTTGTAAACGAGAGTAACATAAGTAAAATAAAAATTAAAGCCATAAATCATGGAGTGTGTCCTGTTGGTCATCCGGGAGAAGGAAAACCATCATGGATGTTTACTGATGAGGTGATAATAAGATAAAACTTTGAAAATGAAAACAAAACCGATATTGAAAATTAGCTGTACATTATTAGCAGGATGTACCTCATTAATTGCCAACGCCCAGCAACAGAAATTACCCAACATCATTCTTATTTATACAGATGATCAGGGTTATGGAGATTTAGGCTGTTATGGAGCAAAGGCTTATAAAACGCCAAATATTGACAAATTAGCTGCAAACGGAATCAGATTTACCGACTTCTATGCTCCACAAGCTGTAAGTTCAGCTTCAAGAGCAGGACTTTTAACTGCTTGTTATCCAAACAGAATTGGAATTTCAGGTGCTTTAATGCCCAATGCCAGCAAGGGTCTTAACGAAAATGAAACAACCATTGCTGAAATGCTCAAAAAGAGAGGATATGCAACAGCGATGTATGGCAAATGGCATTTAGGTGATAATCCTAAATTTAATCCGATAAATAACGGCTTTGATGAATATTATGGTATCCCTTACTCTATAGACATGTTGCCTATGAGTTATGATGGCATACCCGGTGGGAGTAAAACCAAGTATCCCTTATTACCTGTTTATCGGAACGACAGCGTTATCTCACGTTTGAATTCTTTACCAGGTATTGACACACTCACCCGTTTTCTTACTGAAAAATCTGTTGAATTTATCGGTAATCACAAAGAAAAACCCTTCTTTATTTATTTTCCTCATCCTATGCCACATGTACCACTTGGCGTTTCTGACAGATACAGAAACAATACTGCTCAAGGTAAATACGGAGATGTAATCAGCGAAATTGACTGGTCTGTAGGTGAAATAACAGATAAACTTCAAAAAGAAGGTTTACTTGAAAATACTTTGATAATTTTTACGAGTGATAATGGCCCATGGTTAAATTTTGGTTTACATGCAGGATCTTCAGGTGGACTTAGAGAAGGTAAAGGAACAACCTGGGAAGGAGGGCAAAGGGTTCCTTGTGTTATGTACTGGAAAGGACAAATCCCGCAAGGAATTACTTGTAGTAAAATTAGTTCGGCTATTGATATTTTGCCTACACTAGCTGAAATTACAAGCGCTGAATTACCAAAAGAAAAAATTGATGGTGTGAGTATTTTGCCCTTAATGAAAAACGAGAAAAATGCAGAACCCAGGAAAGTATTTCTGTATTATTATGAAAACAGTCAGTTGCAAGCCATTCGTTTTGGTGATTGGAAATTGGTTTATCCTCATAATTATCGTTCATATCTGGGTGTAGAAGCAGGTAAAAATGGTTTGCCGGGAACATATAATATTGGAAACTGTGGCAAAGAATTGTATAACCTTAAAACTGATAAACCAGAAAGCAATAACATTTTGGATTTACATCCTGATATTGTTCACACAATAGATTCTATAGCAGCCCTAGCTCGTGAGGATATGGGCGATTTTCTGTTAAATATCAAGGGGAAAAATGTTAGAGATCCAGGCTTTATTTATACTTATCATAACCGAGTAGAACACAAAGCTTTGGGTTTATCAGTTTTATATGAAATCCCTTTTAGTCCTAAATATGATGGTGGCGGTAATGCTGCACTTACTGATGGTTTAACAGGTTTTACTGATTATTCACACAAAGCATGGCAAGGTTTTGAAGGCAATGATTTTAAAGGAATTATAACATTTAAAGACACAGTTGTAATCAACAAAATTACCATAGGAGCCCTACAAGATGATAACAACTGGATTTTCAAGCCAATTGGTATGATTCTGGAATATTCAACAGATGGAATGCATTTTTATCCGCTTGGAGCTATAAATGAAAGTGATATTGTTTCAACCGCGATACCCAAACGTGTTGAAGGGAAAATACAGACCAATATAAAGGCAAAATATCTTAAAATACATATACAGAATATTGGTAAATGCCCCGCAGAACATCCGGGCAAAGGATTGCCTGCGTGGTTGTTTATTGATGAAATAATTGTGAACTGATGGCATTAAGAAAACCATTAAATACCGTTGTAGTTAAAACCGTAGGATCCCGTTGCAATTTGAACTGCGACTACTGTTTCTATTTAAACAAAGAACTGAATTATGCTGATGAAAAGCTTATGTCTGATGATACCCTCGAAGTATTTATCAGGCAAATGATGGAGCAAAGCGGAAATTCGTTTGGCATTGTATGGCAGGGTGGAGAACCCAGTATGGCTGGAGCTGGATTTTTCAGAAAAGCCATTTCGTTTATGCAGCAATATGGCGAAGGCAAAAATAAAACCATAAGCAATTTATTGCAAACCAATGGTTACTTTTTGAATAATGAACTCTTGGATGTAATGTCGGAATATTCCTTTTTAACAGGTTTATCTCTTGATGGACCTCAGGAAATTCACGATACTTACCGCAAAACTAGCAATGGAAAGGGAAGCTGGAATGAGGTTATGAAAAGTTGGGAAAAACTGAATTCAAAAAATATTGCCTGCAATATTCTTTGTTGTGTTACTAAAGAATCTGCAATACATGCAGAAAAAATTTATCAGTTTTTCAAGCAACATCAGATGTTATGGCTTCAATTTATTCCGGTTTCTGAATCAAAATCTGATGGAAATTTCGCTGACTTTTCGGTTTCACCCGAAAAATGGGGAGCGTTTATGTGCAGCATTTTTGATTTATGGTATTCAGATTTTATTACCAACAATCAACCTCCAAGTATTCGATTCATAGAAAATGCATTCCATACTCACCTCGGCTTAAACCCTCCTGAATGTACCTATCAGAAAACCTGTGGCGATTATCTGGTTCTTGAGCACAATGGTGACGTATTTTCATGCGATTATCTGGTTAATGCAAATACCAGACTGGGCAATATTCACAGTAACAACCTGAAAGAAATGCTTAATGGGATTCAACAACTTGCATTTGGAGAAGCAAAATTGAAGCTGCATTCCGATTGCAAAAATTGCAAATTCTTATTTCATTGCAATGGAGGCTGTCCTAAATACCGAAATTTAAAGACACAGAAATACAATTTTTGTGAATCTTATAAAATGTTTTTGAATTATAGCGAAAGCAGGCTTATTCTAATATCTAAAGAATTTAAAAAGAACAATCCAAATATAGGAAAAGAAGTAATGGATTTGTCAGGATTTTTTTAAATAAAAAAAACCGTTAAACAAATTGGTCTAACGGTTTTTTTATTAATAAGATTTGCTATTGCATTTCAGGATGCTTTTGCATTATATCTTCTGCAAGTTTTACCAATTCTTTTTGCTGATACGAACTACAAACCTGAGCTATACTTCTTACAGCATACAGCGCTTGTCCGCGATCCTGAGCCACACTGCGTTTGTATCGTGGTTCGAGCGAATCAAAATATTCTAGTTCGTTCTGATAACGGTTTAAAATTATCTTAGCCATTTCATTGCCTTTGGCATTAACACCCACATTATAATAAAGCTGTACATGAGAAATCATATACATGTCAAACGGAAATTTCGAATTTGGGAAAAACTCAATGGCTTTATCCAGTATTTTAACAGCTGAATCTTTCTTGTTTTCGATAATCAAAGCCTGAGCCAAACGGGCAAACTGACTGCGTGCAACTTGTCCGCTACGCATACTTTCCGGATCTACATATACTTTCGGATTGTTCAGATTTCCCCATTTGCTATTATTCATAAACAAATCGTAAGATGCATCGGTAGAAACACCCGCAAATCCATCGGCTCTGTTTGTAGATGCATAAGGTAATAAGCGATAAAGGATTCCTTCCATCTGACAATAATCTGCAATATTAGCAATATTACGCACAGAAGATGGATTTACAAAATAAACAGGACGTTCCCAATTATTTGTTGCCAGAAAATCGAGCAACATGATCTCATTTTTATACAAACTGTTTTTGCCAAATGCCCATTCTATTCCAGGGAAAAGTCTGCTAGCATCTTTCTGACTTACAATTCCTTTTTTAACAAGGTATGCCGAATCTATCATCAGTTTTACTTTATTTGTAGGTGCATAATTGATATACTGACCATCCTGTGACATTACTTTTGCATCCATGCTTTCGCTGTTCACAAAATCAATTACTTGTTTTAAATCAATATATTCATTTGCTGTTGATTCTTTAATAGGAATGTATTCATTTGTGCCTTGTTTGTATTTTTCAACAGGCAATGTAAACGGCAGTTTATCAGATTTATAAATTTTATTGAACAACTGCTCAACATACCATGCACCCGAAGCCAGTGTATAGTTCAAAACTCTTACATCAGTTCTTACACCTTCAACTTCCTGAGCATACCACAATGGGAAGGTATCGTTATCGCCATTGGTAATCAGAATTGCATTTGGAGCACAGGAATTTAAATGATTGATAGCAAAATCGCGGGCAGCAAATTTGTTCGAACGATCGTGGTCGTCCCAACCTTCTTTTGCCATAATTCCAGGTACCAATACCAACGAAAGTAAAGTAGCCAATGCTACACTTGCCATAGCCGGAATTTTTCTTTTTGATAAGAAATCGAAAATTGCCATTACACCCAAGCCTATCCAAATAGCGAAAGCATAAAACGAACCTGCAAAAGCATAATCTCTTTCACGAGGTTGCATTGGAGGCATATTCAGATAGATAGCAATTGCCAATCCTGTAAAGAAAAACAACAAGAAAACCACAAACATATCTTTGGCATCTTTCTTATAATGATAAAACATTCCGATCAAACCTAGTATTAAAGGGAAGAAATAGAATGCATTGCGAGCTTTATTGTTTTTTAAATTATCAGATAATTTATCCTGATTTCCCAAACGCATGGCATCAATTGCCTTAATACCACTTATCCAGTTGCCGTTCATAATTTCTTTATTGCCATTTACATCATAGCCATGGCCTTGTATATCATTCTGACGACCTGCAAAATTCCACATAAAATAACGGAAATACATATGTCCTAATTGATATTTAAAGAAGAATTTAATGTTTTGTCCAAAAGTTGGAATTCTGTCGCCATTAATACCAGCCCATACTTTATACATTGCCGGATGTTGACGGCTATCGTCGCTGCTGTACATACGTGGGAAAATGGTGCTTTCTCTTGCATCATAAGTATAACTTAAGTTGGCTCCAACCGATTCGTATTTGTCTTTTCCTTTAATATATTTTGTTGAACCTTCTTTGGTACCTGTTGGTTTTGCATTGTAATACTGTCCGTAAACCAACGGATTATCACCATATTGCTCCCTATTTAAGTAAGATAGTAAACCAATAGCATCTCTCGGATTGTTTTCGTTGATAGGTGTATTTGCATTAGCACGTATTACCAAAATGAAAAATGATGAGTATCCAACTAAAATGAAAACCAATGCAACCAATAGGGTATTGAAAATAACTTTTTTCTTTTTAACAGTATATCTAATACCAAAAATAATTCCACCTATTAAAACCACAAAATAAATAATAGTTCCTGAGTTGAAAGGCATCCCAAAACCATTGATAAACAACAATTCAAATTTACCTGCTAAATCTACTATCCATGGAATAATACCCCATAAAATTACTGCCAGCATCACAAATGCAATCAGAAAAGAAATAATATTTCCTTTGCGTGTGGTTTTGAAGTTTTTGAAATAATAAACAAAAACAATTGCAGGAATTGCCAGTAAATTCAATAAGTGGACTCCGATTGATATTCCTATTAAAAAGGAAATCAATACAATCCAGCGGAATGAATGTTTTTCATCAGCTACACTTTCCCATTTTAAAATTACCCAAAATACCAAAGCCGTAAAGAATGACGACATGGCATAAACTTCGCCTTCAACAGCTGAAAACCAAAACGAATCAGAGAATGTATATGCCAAAGCACCAACAAAACCACTGCTAAAAATGGCTATTGTTTTTGCAGTTGTTAATTCGCCATCATTTGCCATTACTAATTTTTTACCCAATAAGGTAATTGACCAGAATAAAAACATGATGGTTAAGGCACTTACAATTGCCGACATGGCATTTATCATAAATGCAACTTTGGTTACATCATCACCAGCAAATAAAGTAAAAATTCTTCCAAATAATTGAAATGCTGGTGCTCCAGGTGGATGGCCAACCTGTAATTTGAATGCTGTTGCGATATATTCGCCGCAATCCCACCAACTTGCTGTTGGTTCGGCTGTCATCAGATACACTGTGGCAGCTATCAGGAATGTGAACCAACCCAATACATTGTTTATTTTTTGATATTGCTTCATGGTTTTTATTTTTTGTATTTATTTATTTTGTAATTACTCTCAATTTTATTTAAAAATTTGAAACGCTGATAACGCTGATACATTCTGTAAACGCAGATTATCGCAGATTTTTTCTTGAATTATTAAACACTTTCCTTTTAAATTCAGGTTTTACTCCAAAGTTAAGTAAAAGTCCAACTTCAATATTGGTACCTTTAAGATAATTTATTATCTGATTTTCATATTCATCAATTATTGCATTTGATGTTTTTAACTCTAGAATTACCTTGTTTTCAACTAATAAATCAGCATAATATAAGCCAACTTCTATGCCTTTATAATAAACTTTTATTTGTTTATTAGCTTCAACATTAAAACCTCTTTCTTTTAATTCAAGATACATTGAGTTTTGGTATACTTTTTCAAGAAATCCATATCCAAGTTCATTATAAACATCATAAAAAACTTTAATTATACTATCTGTTAATTCTTTATGCAATAACTCCATAAAATCAGTTTAATCAGCGTTTACCTTTAGGTATCCGCGTCATCCGCGTTTATTTTATTTAAGTTTTTTTATTTGTTCTTCCAAAACTTGTATTTTTTGTTCGGCATCCGATTGTTTTTTCTTTTCTAAATCTACAACCTGTGCCGGTGCACTGTTTACAAAACGTTCGTTACTTAGCTTTTGCTTAACCGAATTCAGAAATTTATTGGCATAATCCAATTCTGAATGTAATTTGGCAAGTTCAGCTTCTACATCAATATTTTGCGAAAGAGGAATATAGCACTCCGTTGTTTTTACAATAAACGACTGAGCATTTTCCATTTTTTCAGCAATATACTC
Source organism: uncultured Bacteroides sp. (assembly GCA_964636105.1). Taxonomy (GTDB): domain Bacteria; phylum Bacteroidota; class Bacteroidia; order Bacteroidales; family JACABE01; genus JACABE01. Next base: position 398 of record CAZWRD010000135.1, on the reverse strand, counting down.
TATCTTGTCGATATTGCATAGTTTTGCAACCAAACTATCAAATGTAGTATCAGCACTTTCGTTGTTATTTTTGTGGATATACAACGAAATACTTTCCTTGTTTAGTATGTTCTTATCCTTACGGAAAGTACGGATGGCAATTATGATTTCAAGCGCAAAATTGAACTGCTTTAGTATTTCCTGATTGATATTTTTTGCTTCAGGCATTTCGGAAATCATAATGCTTTTGCCTTCATTCTTTTCGTCAAGCAAATGCCAGATTTCTTCGGTAATAAAAGGCATAAACGGATGCAAAACTTTCATCAGCTTATCAAAGATTGCTATAGTAGCTTCAAAAGTTGCCTTATCAATCGGATGCTGATAAACAGGCTTTATCATTTCCAGATACCAGGAACAGA
>CAZWRD010000134.1:0-8819 GCA_964636105.1 uncultured Bacteroides sp. | reverse complement strand
AAGCTTCTATCTTCTTTAATTTTGGAACTACCGGAACAACTGCCGGAGAAAAAATCTATTTTTGGGATGATATGGAATTTGCTACAGCACCTCCACCTCCTGGATTGACTATGCCTGTTAATTTTGAAGACACAATAACAAACTTTTATGGATTAACCGATTTTGGAGGAAATGCATCTGAAATTATTGTAGATCCAACAAATTCTACAAATCATGTTGTAAAAACCATCAAAACTGCTGCTGCCGAACTTTGGGCAGGAACTACAGTAGGAGGAACAGCTGGTTTTGTTACTCCTATGCCTTTTGCAGTTGGATCAACAAGTATGAGTGTTAGAGTTTGGTCGCCTACTGCCGGAACACCAATCCGTTTGAAAGTTGAAAAATGGAACGATCCTACGATTAGTGTTGAAACAGAAGCAATGACAACAGTAGCTTCTGCTTGGCAAACCTTGGTTTTTGATTTTAGCAATCAGGCAGCAGGAACAGCAGCATTAAACTTTGCACATTCTTACAACAAAGCATCTATCTTTTTTAACTTTGGAACTACTGGTTCATCAGCTGGAGTTCAGACATATTACTGGGATAATATGGAATTTGGAAATACTATAAATGTGAATGATTTAGATCGTTCTGATGTGAATATATCAGTTTATCCAAATCCAGCGGAAAATATGCTTTACATTAATTCGAACACTGCTATAAGTAAAATTGCAATTTACAATATAGTTGGAAAAGAAATTAAGTTATATGAGAATGAATTGCATAGTTTGAATATAAGCGATTTATCAACAGGTGTTTATGTTATCAGATTAACAAACGTTGATGGAGGGATGTTTACCTCGAAATTTGTTAAAAAATAGATATTACTGATTTGTGATAGTATATTACCATTCATCCCTTTCCCTTTTGCAGAAAGGGATGAATGGTTTTTAAAATAAAACATCTAATTCTTATTGTATTTAAATGTATTAATATAGTTTATTATTAACTTATTTATATGAATAATAAAGCAATTTTTTTAGGTAATACTCAGATTAACGATAAAAGTTCTAAAGTTGAAGGTCAATTTGTAGAGATAGAAAACGAAAAATTTTACAAAATCAGCAACTACAACCAGATGCCTGATTTCTTTATGACCATTGTTAGTGATTCAGATCATTGGATGTATATTTCCAGTAATGGTTCTCTTACAGCTGGAAGGAAAGATCGGAATAATGCTTTATTCCCTTATTATACTGTTGATAAAATTCACGATTACAGAGATTTAACCGGAAGTAAAACCTATTTGCTGATAAATAAAGACAATAGAATCTATTTATGGGAACCTTTTTCCGAAGAATCAGAAAAAATATATCAAATTGAAAGAAATCTGTATAAAAGCATTTACGGAAATAAAATTATATTTGAAGAAAAAAATATTGACTTAGGTATTGGTTTTCAATATGGTTGGTATAATAGCGAGAAATACGGATTCGTAAAGAAATCAATTATTTGTAACCTTAATAACGAGTCTGTTGCAGTTGATGTGCTTGATGGAATTAAAAATATTCTTCCAAGTGGAGTTGGATATGATTTTCAGAATATATATAGCAATTTGCTTGATGCTTACAAAAAATCTGAATTGCTCGAAGAAACCAAATTGGGCTTATATATGCTTAGTTCAATTCCTGTTGATAGAGCAGAACCTAGCGAATCGCTAAAGACAACAACTGTTTGGTTTGATGGATTAATAGATAATATAAAAATACTTCTTTCAGATTATCAGGTTGATAATTTCAAAAAAGGACAAGTTGTTGAAACAGAAACAAATATCAGGGCAACCCGTGGTGCATACTATGTTAATTCAAGTTTTAATCTGTTAAAAGATGACTGTAAAGAATGGATGATTATTGCTGAAATCAATCAGAATAGCGGAGATGTAGCAAATCTTAATCATGCCATTAAAAATACGAATAATTTCAAACAACTACTTGAAGGTGATATAATTAAAGGAACAATGAATTTGAAGAAGATTGTATCCAGTGCTGATGGGATGCAGTTGAGTAATGATGAATTAAGTTCTGCACGTCATTATTCCAATACTTTATTCAATGTAATGAGAGGTGGAATTTTTACCAGTAATTATGCCCTTGATAAATCAGATTTTGTTTTGTTTGTGCAACAAATGAATAAGAATATATCAACCAAACATAAAATATGGCTTGATCAACTTCCTGAAATTATCAATTATTTTGAATTGACAGAGCTTGCCGATGCCACCTCTGATAATGACCTCGTCAGGATTTGTTATGAATATCTTCCGCTTACATTCAGCAGGAGACATGGCGATCCGAGCCGACCTTGGAATGAGTTTTCGATTGAAACAAAAAATCCGGATGGCTCTGTAAAATTGAATTATCAGGGCAATTGGCGCGATATTTTTCAGAATTGGGAGGCACTCAGCCTTTCCTTTCCTGAGTTTATTGAAGGGATGATTAGCAAGTTTTTAAATGCAACAACTGCTGATGGTTACAACCCTTATCGTGTTACGCGTGAAGGTATCGATTGGGAAAGTCCTGATCCGCATGATCCATGGGCTTATATTGGATATTGGGGCGATCATCAGATTATTTATCTCCAGAAATTTCTTGAGTTATCCAATGAATTTCATCCGGGCACTTTGGATACCTTGTTGAAAAAAGAAATGTTTGTTTATGCAAATATTCCATACCGTATAAAACCCTATAACGAAATTGTAAAAAATCCAAAGGATACTATCGTTTTTGATTTTGAATTAAATGCTAAAATCAAGGAAATGAGCAGCAAAATTGGAGCTGATGGCGTTTTGTTGAGAGATAGTAATCATGAAATTTACAAGGTTAATCTAACCGAAAAAATTCTGGTAACTTTATTGGCAAAACTCAGCAATTTTATTCCCGAAGCAGGCATCTGGCTTAATACTCAACGTCCTGAGTGGAATGATGCCAATAATGCTCTTGTTGGAAATGGAGCTTCTATGGTAACGCTTTATTATTTAAGACGTTTTCTGAAATTCTGGTCTGATCTGTTCAACGATTCAACTATCACGGAAATAAGTATTTCAGAAGAAGTAAAAACCTTATTCGATCGGTTATTAATTGTTTTTAGAGAAAACGCTAGCCTCATCGAAACCGGATTTTCAAATTTCGACATAAAACAAATTACTGATTGTTTGGGAGAAGCTGGAAGCGATTACAGAAACTCAATCTATAGTAATTCTTTTTCAGGCAGAAAAAAGCTTATTCATATTAAAGAATTGAATGCATTTTCTAAACTTGCTTTAGATTATATGGATCAGAGTATTAGAGTTAATAAACGCAAGGATGGTCTTTATCATGCTTACAACCTGATTTCATTTTCTGATAAAAGTTTATCAATTAGGAATTTATACGAAATGTTGGAGGGACAAGTTGCTGTTTTAAGTTCAGGTTATTTGTCGTTGAAGGAATGTGAAAATGTTCTTGATTCACTTAAAAATAGCAGCTTATTCCGTCATGATCAGAATAGTTACCTGCTTTATCCTAACAGGCAATTACCTCTCTTTACTCAAAAAAACAACATTCCTGTTAGCAAAATTAAGGAATCCAGATTGTTAAGCAAATTATTAGAAGTTAATGATTTATCCATTATAAATGTTGATGATCTTGGTTGTTTTCACTTTAATGGTGCATTTCATAATGCTGCTTTTCTTGAAAAAGCTTTGAACAATTTGGACAATGAGTTATATACTACATTCCTTACAGATGAAAAAGAAATGATTCTGGCAATTTATGAAGATCTTTTCGATCATCAGTCGTTTACAGGCCGTTCTGGTACATTTTATGGTTACGAAGGATTAGGATGTATATACTGGCATATGGTTTCAAAATTATTGCTTGCCGTACAGGAGTGTTATTTTAAAGGCGTGTATGAAGGAGATGAAATTCACGTAATTAATAAAATTAAAGATCATTATTTGGAAATTAAAGAAGGAATAGGTTTAAAAAAGTCACCTCTTTTATACGGAGCATTTCCAACGGATGCCTATTCACATACTCCTGAAAATGCAGGAGCACAACAGCCGGGTATGACCGGACAGGTAAAAGAAGATTTCATAACACGCATGAGAGAAATCGGGGTTCAGATACAGAACGGGAAAATTGTATTTCAATCCAGTTTATTGAATCCAGATGAGTTATTGAATAAGGAAAGCATCTTCAGTTTCTTTAATTTGAAAGGAGAACAACAGCAAATAATTCTTAAGCAAGGTCAATTGGGTTTCACATTTTGTCAGGTTCCTGTTTTATTCAGTAAATCAGGCGAAAATAAAATTTATTTCACATTTAAAGATGGAAATCAAGTTTCCATTGATAATCATATTATTGGAGAAAAAATGAGTTCAAAAATATTTCAGCGTACAGGAGAAATAACATTGATTGAAGTTGCATTCAACAACTTAACTAATTGAATATTTACATAAGCATATAACAAATGAATTTATTTGATACATATGGACTAAAAAGAGGAAGAGCAATATGCTATTCTGGTTACAGAGACGGGCAGAGTCCTGAAACCGGAATTTATCCTACTTATAATCAAATAAGAGAAGACTTACTGATTCTTCAAAATCAGTGGTCTTACATTCGTCTATATGATTGCAGTTTACATGCCGAAACAGTTCTAAAGATAATCGATAAAGAAAAACTCAATTTTAAAGTAATGCTTGGGGCTTTTATTGGTGCAGAGTTAAATAATTTTGGTTGCCCCTGGGGGAAAGTTTATAGTGAGGAAGAACTTAAAAGAAACAAGAAAAACAATATAATTCAAATAAAGAAACTAATAAAACTTGCCAATAAGTATCCTGATATTATTTTTTCATTATCAGCTGGGAATGAAGCAACTGTTGATTGGACAGATCATTATGTGCCTGTTGAAAAAGTGATTAGTTATGTGAGATTGATAAAAAATGAAACCAAACAACCTGTAACCTTCTGCGAAAATTATGTTCCTTGGTTCGAAAAACTGAAATATCTGGCTGATGAAGTTGATTTTATATCTATTCACTCATACCCTGTATGGGAGTATAAAAATATTCATGAAGCGATGGAATATACTAAACAGAATTTTCAGGGCATTGCAGACAGATATCCTGACAAATCTGTAATAATTACGGAAGCTGGTTGGGCAACTAATTCAAACGGAAGAGGTATTAATCCCGAAAGTACAAGTCAGGAATTTCAGGCAATTTATTATAATGATTTGCTAGCATGGAGCGAAAAGGAAAGTATTATGACTTTTGTTTTTGAAGCTTTTGATGAACCATGGAAAGGTTCGCCAGAAGTCCTTGAACCTGAAAAACATTGGGGTTTATTTACTGTTGACCGAAAACCTAAAAAAGTATTACAATAAGTCGATAATCTATTCTGATTATATATTAAAAAAGGAAAATGAATAATAAACAATTTACTATATGGAAAATTACAATACAAAGTTGAAAGATTTGGTACCATTAGGTCAAAAGTTAGCCTTTGGTGCAGGAAGTTTAGCAAATCAATTATTCCCTGCTGCTGTTGGCGCATATATGGGAATTGTCGTTATTATTTTTGGAATGGATCCGTATTTAGCTGGTATTTTATCAGCTATACCCCGCTTTCTGGATGCAATTATTGATCCAATAATGGGTTATATTTCAGATAATACACGTTCCAGATGGGGTCGCAGGAAACCTTATATATTTATAGGATCTATTATTTCTGGGATTTTATTTGTTTTTATGTGGCAGCTATTTATTGAAAATTCTCAAACTTTTAATTTTTATTATATACTTATAATCTCAATATTTTTTTACATTGGATTAACTATATTTGCTGCACCACTTATAGGCCTTGGATATGAAATGACACCCGATTACAACGAACGAACCCGATTAATGGCTGTATCTCAATTTTTAGGTCAGTTTGCATGGATGATTGCACCATGGTTTTTATATATTATTTATAATTTCTATGGCAAAGATCCTCATTCGGCTGCAGCAGGTTCCCGATATCTTGCTTTATACATTGGAATTTTATGCTTAATACTTGGCATTTTACCTGCTTTATTTTGCAAAGAAATAGACCAGACGAATATAACCGGTCAATCAAAATTGTCATTTAAAGAACTAGCCTCAAATTTGAAAAGTTTTTTTAAAGGGTTTAAAGAAACAGTTAATAACAGACCTTTCTTACGCCTATGTGGAGCAACGTTTTTGGTTTTTAATGGTTTTCAGTTGGTTGCGTCTTTCAGTATTTTTATTATCATGTATTATGTGTTTCCCGGACAGCAATCGCAAGATGTCTCAACGCTTTGGATTGGATTGTTTGGTACAGTAAGTTCATTTGCAACTGCCTTTTTAATAATTCCGATTATAACTTTTATGTCAGGGAAATTTGGTAAAAGAAATGCTTTTATTATATCTATATTAATTTCAATAGTTGGTTATATCCTTAAATGGTGGGCTTTTCAGTATTCTATTGAAATTCATTGGTTAATGTTTATACCACTTCCATTAATTTCTTTTGGTATTGGTGGTTTATTCACATTAATGATGTCGATGACTGCAGATGCCTGCGATTATGATGAATTAAAAAACGGAATGCCTCGAAAAGAAGCAACTTTTGGTGCTATTTATTGGTGGATGGTAAAACTTGGAACTTCTATTGCTGTTTTATTTAGTGGATATATACTTAGTGAAGTCGGATTTGACCCTTCTCTTCCAGCTCAAGCGATGGATACACTAAATAAACTACGTCTTGCAGATATTATTATCCCGGTAATTACAGGTTTTTTTGCAATTTTAATCATGTGGAATTATGATATTTCTGAAAAAAGATCAATTGAAATAAGAAAAATACTTGTTGAACGAAGAGGGGAATTATAAAAAAACTGTCTGTTTTATAATCTATTTAAAATTAAAAAGATGTCAAAAAGAGAAGGAAAAATAATGTCATTGGCCGGTGGAATAAATTTTGCCGATAATACCGGAGTGGAATTACAAGAAAAGTTCAGAGAAGTATTAAATGAAGGAATGCACGGACTTTGTTTTAGTCCTTACGAAGAAGGGCAAAAGCCAGGTGATATTCTTTCGGAAAGTCAAATAAGAAAAAGAATGGAAACTATAAAACCTTACACTAAATGGGTTCGATCTTTTTCGTGTATCGAAGGTAATGAGCTCATTCCTAAAATTGCTAAAGAATTTGGTATCAAAACCTTAGTTGGCGCATGGTTAGGAAAAGATTCTAAAAAAAACGAACAAGAAATAACTGCATTGATTGAATTGGCAAAAAAGGGTTATGTGGATATTGCAGCTGTTGGCAATGAAGTTTTATACAGGGAGGACTTAGAAGAAGAAGAGCTTTTAAATTATATCAAAATTGTTAAGAAAGCCATTCCTCTTACACCAGTTGGTTATGTAGATGCTTATTATGAATTCAGTAATCGACCTAAAATAGCCGAGATTTGTGATGTAATTTTGGCAAATTGTTATCCATTTTGGGAGTCATGCCACTTGGATTATTCGTTAATGTATATGAAACAAATGTTTTACCAAGCTATGCATGCTGGAGGGGGGCTTAAGCAGGTAATAATAACTGAAACCGGATGGCCAAGCGAAGGTGAGAATTATAATGGAGCGATACCATCAAAGGAAAATGCTATGAAATATTTTATCAATACCCAATTATGGTCAAAAGAAGAAGATATTGAGATTTTTTACTTTACATCTTTTGACGAATCATGGAAAGTTGGAACCGAAGGTGATGTAGGTGCTTACTGGGGAATATGGGATAAATATGAAAATTACAAATACTTATAAAAAAGGGAATAATAGAAAATGATTGAAATCGTATAACAGTTTATTTTTAAATTAAATAATGATAATATGAAAAAAAGTTTACTAACAATTGCTCTTTCATTGTTTATAGCAACTACTATTTTTGCACAGGCAGAAAAAGTATCAGTTTTAAAAAACAATGAAGGATTTACACTATTAGTCAACGGTAAAAGCCTTATGATTAATGGAATGAATTGGGATTATTTCCCAATTGGTACTAATTATACCTATAGTTTGTGGAAGCAATCGGATGATTTTATTAAAACAGCTCTTGATGTTGAAATGTCCATGCTGAAAAATATGGGGGTAAATGCTATTCGTGTTTATGTTGGTATTCAGCCAAAGTGGATAAAATATATTTATGAGAAGTATGGCATTTATACCATGATAAACCATTCTTTTGGCAGATATGGTTTAAATTTGAATGGCAATTGGGTTGCAAATACAGAATATAGCGATCCTCGTGTTCGTGAATTGCTTCTGAAAGAAGTAACTGAATTGGTTCAGGAATATAAAAATACACCTGGTTTATTACTTTACCTTTTAGGCAACGAAAACAATTACGGACTTTTCTGGCGGGGTGCCGAAACAGAAGATATTCCAATAGAGCAACGAAAATCAACAGCCGGAGCTAAAGCATTGTATAAACTTTTTAACGAAGCTGTTTTAACGATGAAATCAACTGATGTTTCTCATCCGGTTGCAATCTGTAATGGCGATTTACTTTTCCTTGATATTATTGCAGAGGAATGTAAAAATATTGATATTTTGGGTGTTAATATGTATCGTGGAGTTTCATTTGGCGATGCTTTTCAAAAAACAAAAGACGTATTGAATAAACCAATCCTATTTACAGAGTTTGGTTCTGATGCTTTTAATACATTAAGTAATAAAGAGGATCAGCAATCGCAGGCCTACTATTTACAAAACAATTGGAAAGAAATCTATCAAA
>CAZWRD010000133.1:0-8857 GCA_964636105.1 uncultured Bacteroides sp. | reverse complement strand
TTGGCACGTTACCATCAATTTTATAATTGATATTAGTATCTGTATTGGTATATGGGAATATTTTAAAATAATAAATAGTATCAGGAATTAATCCTGTAAAAGTAACACTTTGCGCACCTTGAGTAGCGTTTTTTGTAATAGAAGTATTTGTTTCCATCATGCCATCTATAGGAGTCGTTATGGTATTATTTCCAATTTTAGCTTTTATCAAATAACCATCAGGAGTTATTGCTCCCGAAGCATCAACCCAACTTACAGTAATTGAGCTAGAATGAGGATATGTTGTAACAGATTGTATAGAAGTTACATGATTACTTGGTTCGAGTTTAGTAATAATAGATTGAGTTGACCATATATAATTGGCATATTCAGGATGATCAACAAACGGATTACGATTGTGTTGATAGGTTCCATAAACCACATTGTTTCTGCTTATTTCTTTAGTACTAACAGGATCGCTATTATGCCATAACAAAAGCATATCTCGAAACCAAGGTTTGAAATTATTTGTATTTGTATCTATACAAGCAATCGATTCGGGAACTTTAAAGCGTTTAACCCATGCACCCATACTATCTGCATAACAAGTTGCAATATAAAAATATGTCCTTGCAAAATCACCTTTATATGCATCAATAGGTTCATATACAGTCCCTGAATAACCAGAAATTGCACAGGGACCTACTTTTGACGAATTGGTAAATATTTTAGTTGGAATTCCAACTTTTCCGATAGGATTATTACTTTTATATTGATTAACATACTGATCGGCAGGAAATAAATGATGTAAATCAGAATATGGATGAGTTAAGTCGTCTAATGCTCCAAACCATGAATTTGGGAAACAATGTTCTCGCGAATAGCAAATACCTTCGGCTCCAACACCACCAGTACATTGATCTGCCGAAAAAGTAAAAATATAAGCAGGCGTACCTCCAGGAATGTCAGAGTACATATCTAAAATTTTATTGGTTGTTCCTGGTCGTAAATCTGTTTGATCGAAAAAATTCCATATATTACTATATGACAATTTATTGTGTCCAGTATTAATAATAATTGATAATGTTTTTCTGAGAGAATCTCCCGTTTTTCCTACAGCGGCATTATAATACCCATTCGGTATTTGACCAAATCCAATATTAAAAAAGAATAAAACGAGGGGAATCCAAATACATGCCTTCTTGTTTATCAATGTTTTCCCAATTTTTTTTACAGATTAAAAAGTTAGCGAAATAACAAAAAAAAACAATACAAGTTTAATTTAATCAATCTTTTTTAATGATTTTTATAATATTTGGTTTTAAATTGCGTTAGAAAAACAAAAATAAATTTATGAAAAGGCTATTTTTACTGTTCTTTTTTTTCAATTTCATGTTTTTGAGCTTATTAAATGCCAAACAGGATACGATAAGAATATATTATAACATAAACAAAAGTGTATTAACTCATGAAAATTCTTCAAAAATATTTCTTACATTAAATTCATTTCAAATAATTGATAGTATTAAGATTTACGGTTATACTGATTATTTGGCTTCACAAGATTATAATTTGATTTTATCTGAACAAAGAGCACTGAAAATCAAAGAATTATTAATTCAGAAAGGCTTTTCCAACAAAATCAAAGTTAGTATTGGCAAAGGAGAATTATTACCAGAAAATTCAGATTCCAAAGAGGGTATATCAGAAAATAGAAGATCTGAGATTATTGTGTTTTATAAAGATAAAAGCGCAAATAATCATGATTACAAATCAATAAAAGAACTAAAAATTGGAGATAAAATCGTTTTGAAGAATTTAAACTTTTTGCCAGGAAGACATTTTTTAACTCCTGAATCGCAACCTGAACTCGAAAAATTATTAAATACTTTATCAGAAAATACTGAATTAAAGATTGAAATTCAAGGACATATATGTTGTGAAATAAATGGTAAAGATGGAATGGATAAAGATACCTATACAAATAATTTGTCTGTTAACCGTGCTAAATATATTTATGATTATTTGATAAAAAACAATATTGCTACTGATAGATTGTCATATAAAGGCTTAGGCTCTAGTAAACCACTTATTTATCCTGAAAAAACAGAGAGTGATCAAAATCAAAACAGAAGGGTCGAAATTGTTATACTTCAAAAATAAAAGATGAAATAGATTGAAAAATAAGATTTTTCTATTAAAGAATATTCTTGTCTGACAATATATAATAAGAGTTGTATTATTAATATCTCTAGCTTCTTTACCAATGACATATAATTGTTTATGTTTGAAGTGAGATCATTCTATATGAAGTGAATTATCTATATCATTTTATAGGATACTTATAAATTAAGAACACTTTTTTTAGTCAATTTATTAAAGCAAAATAACTCATAAAAAAAGACTACCTTTGCAAAAAATAAATATTTACGGACATTTCCCTTTTTTAAGTAAGGTTTTGGTTCTCAAAAACTTTTTATCAATATATGCCATTTCAGTCATTAAACATTATCGAACCCATTCTAAAATCTTTATTACAAGAAGGTTACGAAATCCCCACTCCAATTCAAAAAGAAGCCATACCAATAATTTTAAAAGGATCAGACCTACTTGGTTGTGCACAAACAGGCACAGGAAAAACAGCTGCTTTTACAATTCCGATATTACAACTTCTTTTGGAGAATAAAACTTATGAAAAGAAGCCTAAAATCAGGAGTTTAATAGTTACACCAACTCGTGAACTTGCAATTCAAATAAATGAAAGTATTAAAACCTATGGTAGATTTACTGGTTTAAAATCTACGGTTGTTTTTGGAGGTGTAAATCAAAATCCACAAACGGCATCAATTCAACAAGGAGTTGATATATTGGTTGCCACACCAGGTAGATTGTTAGATTTAATTGGGCAGGGTTTTATTTCACTCAGAAGTCTGGAAATCTTTGTTTTAGACGAAGCAGATTGTATGCTTGATATGGGATTTATTCATGATATCAGACGAATTATTTCATTGCTTCCCAAAAAACGTCAATCATTGTTTTTTTCTGCAACTATGCCTCAAGAAATTGTAAAACTAGCAAATACAATTTTAAATAATCCGTTGAAAGTTGAAATTACTCCTTCAGCTACTCCAGTTGAAATTATTAATCAAATGGTTTATTTTGTTGATAAAGGTAATAAAGGTAAGCTTTTGCTTGAAATTTTAAATGACGAAAAAATAAAAACAGCATTGGTATTTACGCGCACAAAGCATGGTGCCGATAATGTTGTAAAATTGCTTGATAAAAATAAAATTAAAGCAGAAGCCATTCATGGTAATAAATCTCAAAATGCTCGTCAACGTGCATTAGCAAATTTTAAAGATATGCAAATCAGGGTTTTGGTAGCAACAGATATTGCAGCCAGAGGAATTGATATTGATGATATGGAATTTGTTATAAATTATGAAATATCAAATATTTCAGACACTTATGTACACAGAATTGGAAGAACTGGAAGAGCTGGAGCTAAAGGAACAGCAATTTCTTTTTGCGATGCAGAAGAGAAAGCATTTTTAAAAGATATTGAAAAATTAATTGGCAAGAAAATACCAGTCAATAACGATCACCCCTACCCTCTTATAGATCATTATCCAGTAAAAGCAGAAAAACAAACGCGTAATCATTCATCACAAAATAAAGGAAAGAAAAAATCTTCATCTAATTCTACTGATAAGAGCAAAAAACATCAAACAAAACCCTTGTTGGTTTTAAAACCAAAATCTTTTTAATCTGATTTTTAACTAAAAAGCCAGTATTGTTTACCGATTGTGTTCCATTTTTTAAGATTTAATCTGATTAATGTTGTTATTTGCATAACTGCAATTTTATTTATTCTGAAAATAAATAAAATTTTAAGCCAAATAGCTCACTAGAAAATAATTTAAAACAAAATCTAAATCGCGATTAACCCTACTAAATCATATAGTTCGACTTTTCAAGTCTTCTATCGATTAATTTGGATTTTAATTTACAATTAGTTTGAATTTTTATATATTTGCAATTATTTTTTTTAAATAGAATAATTAATTCAAAATTCATCAAATTTCTTAAATCGAAATGAAAAATTTTATTTACATCCTTGTTTTGCTTATTGTTATATCATGTGAAAATAGTGAAAAAAAATTCTCTGATAAAGGTAAGTTTATAAAAGATATCGAAAATAAAGATGGTTCCATTACACAAGAAGAATATCTTGATGGAAAATTAAAAAGTAAATTTGTTATAAAAAACAAAAAGCGTCAAGGGGAAGGTTATGTTTATTATCCTAGCGGAAAAATTCAATTGAAATACAATTATAAAGATGGAGAACTTCAAGGGGAAAGCTATTGGTATTATGAGAGTGGAAAAATTTATGAGATCAAAAACTATAAAAATCATCTAAAAGAAGGAGTTCAGAAAACTTATTATGAAGATGGCAATTTAAAATCAGAAGTTAAATATCAAAAAGACAATGCATTACCAGGACTTAAAGAATACAACCAAACAGGCAAATTACTTACTCAACCGAAATTGATTTTATACGGTGAAAACAAAAGCGTTTATGAAAATAAATACATAATTAAGAGTAAAATGTCAGAAAAAACAGGCAATGTTAATTATTATAAAGTATTGAAATTTAATGGAAATGATGAGTCCACTATCATGTTAAGTAAAAAAAATGGTATTGGCGAATGCATAATTGCAGTACCCAGTGGTTATTCGGTAATGGAAGATGTAATCATAAGAGCCGAAACCAAAACTACCTTTGGAAATATGTTGGTTTTAGAAAAGAAATTTAGAGTTGCAATTGAAAACTAATAACTTAAAAGGCTTTTAAGTGTCTTCTTAATTCGTAATTATCAGGTAATACTTTTAAACCTCTTACAATATATTCTTTAGCCTTTTTGTTGTTATATTTTTTATAATAATACATTGATAATTTGATATATAAGTTCTGAATATCAAATATTAAAAAATTAGTTTGCACAGAAGGTAAAAGCTTTTCGAATGTATTTAAATAATTGTCTGCTTCGGCTACATTCCCTTTATTTAGTTGGATATTAGCTTTATAAATCCAATAATAAAGTCTGAACAAACCTAAATTTTTTGCATCCTTGATTTCTTGATTAAATAAATAATACTTTTCAATACGACTATACATTTCGTCATAATTATCTCGATAATCAATATTTTTACTAAAATTTGCATTAAAAATTTCCGATAAAATCAATAAAGTTTCAACGTTATAGGGCTTTATAAAAAATGCCTTTTCAATTTCATTTAATGATTTCTCGAAGTTAGAAATTTTAGAATAGTGAATAGCCAAAGACTTATGAAAAAAATGAGATATATCCGCATTTAAATTTGTATCAGAAATGGCTTGAATTATAGTTTTATATGAATTGATATACATTAATGTGTCATTTTTATCAATTAATTGATTTTGTGTAATCACTTTAAAATCAGAATATATTATTTCAGCAGAAATACCATAATCAGTAAAACGTGATAAAATTGCTAATATTTCAGCATCTTCACTTTTCAAATATTGGTCTTTTTGTATTTTTTCTGCACCAACTACAATTAACGTATAAATGGTTTTATAAAATGGACTTAACACATGTGATTTAGATACTAATCTGAAAGCATCTATATAATTATACTTTTCAATATATTTAGAAGAAGAATTTAAATAATGTGCAGCAATTAAATCATAATACTTTACATTATCTTCTTGAAAATAATATTTTGAGAATAAATCATTTATACTTAATGTATTAATCTCTTCTTGACTAATTAGTTTTAATTCTCTCAATTGATTGATATATTCTTTTTTAAATTTATCTGTAATCTGACTAATTTCTAATAATGGATTGGTAGTTTCCATAACAATATTAAAACTAGCTGGATAAGCCAATAAATAAACATGCTCATTAGAAAGTCTGGCTTCATAAGGAATACCAAGTTTTTCGAGAAAATATGCATATAAAATTGATGCAGTTAAACAATTGTAGGTTTTATCTTTGAAAATATCGGGAAACATTGCAAAATAAGTATATTTATCAAAAAATATTTTGTGAACATAATCGTAAATAAATCTAACTTTCTTCTTTTCAGTTAAATCAGATGTCTTTGATTTTAAATAGGATAAATGCTTATTTAATTCAATTATAATTGAATCAATATTTGTATTGCTATTTTCTGAATAAAAGAGTAAATGAAAACCAAGGTCAATATCCTTTGTATGAATAAACTTCCTAAAAAAGATTTCTTCATTTTCATTTGCAAATTTTAAATCACTAAATTTCACTAAACTATCTTTGCTCAAAATACTATCTCTACTGATTTTAATTTGCGCATTAAGTGAAACACTAATAAATAATAAAATTAATAAAATACCTTTTCTCTTCATTTTCTCTTTTTTATTCAGTTATTATGTATTTAGAAATCAACTCTATAACATCAAAATTAGAAATCTCTTCTTCTTTATTTTTATATTTAATGCCGTCAGTAAGCATTACCATACAATATGGACAAGCAGTTGCCAAAATTTTTGATTCTGATTCAATTACATCCTCAATTCTTTCAATAAAAACCTCTTTATTCCCTTTTTCTGCTTCTTTAAACATCTGAGCACCACCAGCACCACAACATAAAGCAAAACTTTTGCATCTTTTAAGTTCAACTCTATTGTTATTAATCATATCAATCAAAATGCGAGGTGATTGATACATATTATTAGCTCTACCTAAATAACAAGGATCGTGAAATGCAATTTTTTCGTTTTCAATAGCTTGTGTATTGATTTTTAATTTACCTTCGTTTATTAATTGCAATATGAAATCGGTAGAATGAATTACTTCATATTCTCCATCAAAGTCAGTATATTCGTTTTTGAATGTATTAAAACAATGTGGACAAAAAGTTATAATCTTTTTTACTTCATACATTTTAAGTATTTCTATATTTGTAAATGCCTGCATCTGGTAAAGCATTTCATTTCCAGCTCTTCTTGCCGGATCTCCACAACAACTTTCTTCTTTACCCAAAATAGCATAATCTACATTAGCATAATGTAATATGCGGGCAAACGCTTTGCTTATTTTTTTTGCTCTGTCGTCAAATGATCCCAAACATCCAACCCAAAATAAATACTCTGGTTTTTGCCCTTTTGCAAAACAATCTGACATAATTGGTACATCGATATATTCCATTTTGTAAAATTTTTAAGTAATTGATTTAATAATTTATAAATTGATTTCTTTTGTCCATAATAATCTATCTTCTGGCGAATATTGCCAGGGAGCACCATTGTTTTCCACATTGGTAAATGCAGATTTTATTCCGCTTGGTGCTGAGCTTTCTTCCATAACAAGATATCTTCTCATATCGATAATCAAGGATGGATGGTTAATATTTACGGGACATTCGTTTGCACATGCATTGCAAGTTGTACAAGCCCATATTTCTTCCGAAGTAAAATAATCTTTGATTAATGATTTACTATCATTATAATCTTTGCCATTTTTTATCAAACCACTTCCTTTTTCATTCATTCTTGCCCTCAAATCCATCATAAGTTTTCGTGGCGATAATTTTTTCCCAGTAATATTTGCCGGACAAACATCCGTACATCTACCACATTGTGTGCAACATAAAGCATCAAAATAGTTTTTCCAGTTAACGTCTTCAGCATCTTTAACTCCAAATCTTTCTGGTACAGTATTGCTATCAGATGCTGCAAATGCAGTCTCTGGATTCATCATTAATTTAACTTCTTTGGTTACGTTTTCCATATTATAAAGTTTTCCAAGAGGTTCAAGTCTGCTTAAGAACACATTAGGAACTGATAAAAATACATGGAAATGTTTGGAATATGGAAGCATATTGGCAAAAGTAAAAATCAGTAAAATATGCATCCACCAGAAAAATTCATATAATAAATGTTGAGTATTGCTGTTGATATTACTAAAAATGCTTGCAAAAAATGAAGAAACAGGATAAATTCCTTTTATTTCATTTCCAGAACCTAGATAAAATGTATTCATGCCAAGCAATGAAACCATTAGCAACATAATCATACTTAAAGCAATATATGCATCCATATGGTTTTTATGACTCAATTCAATTCCGCTAAATCGTTTTATTTTCAAAAACAATCTTCTTCCAATGAATAACAAAATCATAATCAATACAATTAGTGCAAATATATCATTAGATGCCATTATAAAATTATAAAAAATACCCATAAATGAAAAGATTCTTTCACCTCCACTTATACCATCAATTATCATTTCGAGACTTCCAATGCTAATAACACAAAACCCCCAGAAAACCAATGCGTGCATTAATCCAGTTATGGGTTTCCTAAATATTTTTGTTTGACCAATAGCTACTTTAAGCATCATCGAAAATCTTTTGCCAAAATCTTTTATAGGAAAAGGTTTTGTTTGCTTAAAAAGCAAAAAAAGATTACGTAGTGTATAACTAAAAATGCCAAGTGTTATGAGTAAGACGATTATAAAAGCAATTTGTTTTATCATGATACTTATTTATTTAAAATTGTTTAAGTTTCTAAATCAGATCATTTTAAAAAGACAACTTTCTTCTTAAAAATTGCTGAATTAAATTTCTTTATACAAATGTACGAAAAATATTATTTAAACCAATCGCTTCAATAATATTTACTGTTAAATTTGTCTATTGAAGTTAAAATTAAAACAATTCACTGTATTTAGTTGTTAGTATTCAGTTAATAAGAAATTTATGATACAGATAAAGCCATACAAACCAAAAAACCCACTTAGAATTGTAACTGCTGCTTCGCTATTTGATGGACACGATGCTGCCATTAATATTA
>CAZWRD010000132.1:0-8880 GCA_964636105.1 uncultured Bacteroides sp. | reverse complement strand
GAACTTAAGCATGAATTTGTTGAATGGTAAAATGGTCGTTACTGGCGCGTATACTACCAAAGACCCCGAAAAACCTGCTGCTGATTTTAGCCTGGATATCAGCAATTTTGATATTACAAAAGCTGCAAAAACTTTCGTTACTTTAGGCAAAATGGCGCCTATTGCAGAAAGAACAACGGGAAGTTTTTCAACTAAATTTGCTTTTAAATGTTTGTTAGACAAAACGATGAGTCCTGTTCCCAATAGTATAAATGGTTTAGGAATACTTGCTACTTCACCAATTGTTGTTGAGAATTCAGAAACTTTAAATAAACTTGGTGAAACATTGAAAATGGATAAACTGAAAAAATTAAGTCTGGATAAATTAAATATTGCCTACGCAGTTGCTGATGGAAAAATTACAACTAAACCTTTTGATGTTAAATTCGGTGAATCAAAAGCCAAAGTTTCAGGCTCAACAAGTTTCGATGAAAGCATTGATTATCTGATGAAAATGGAGATACATCGAAAAGAAATGGGTGGAGCTGCCAATTCATTAATGGAAGGACTGGCAGGTGCTGCTGGCACAAAAGGTCTAAATGTTAAACTTGCTGATATTATGAAGTTTGATGTAATGATAGGAGGTACATTTAAAAAACCAATTATTAAAACCGGATTGAAAGATGCTGCTGGAAATGCTGCTAATGACCTGAAAGACAAAGTAACTGAAGAACTTAATAAAAAGAAAGAAGAAGCTATTAATAAAGCAAAGGATCAGGCAAACAAAGCCATAGCAGAAGCTCAGAAAAAGGCAGATCAATTGATAGCAGAAGCTCAGAAGCAGGGAGATATTATTCGTGCTGAAGCTAAAAAAGCCGGAGAAAGATTAGTTTCCGAAGCTGATACACAAGGTAAAAAACTTGTAGATGCTGCTAGTAATCCTATTGCAAAAATTGCAGCTAAGAAATCTGCAGATAAGCTGCATAGTGAAGCAGTAAATAAAGCAAATAAACTAAACATAGAAGCCGATCAGAAAGCTAATGGATTGGTTTCTTCTGCAAAAGATCAGGGTGATAATCTGATTAATGCTGCTAAGAATAAAACAAATTAACAAAAAATATTTTTTTTCAAATACAGCCGAATCTGATCCTTTTTTAGATTCGGCTGTATTTTATATTAACCTGAAATTGTTAATAAATCCTGATAATCATTATTATATAGATATATATTTAAGTTATCTTTGCTATTTATTACTTATAATGTTTTCTGTTTTTATTAATATAAGTTAAATAGTATAAATGAATGTATGCTTTTTTTACATTATTTTAATAATTTAAAAGATTTCCAAAAATCATTCAATCTATTAATAATTAAAAGATTATGAAAAGAACATTAATTGAACTTTTACACACAACTTCAAAATTAAATCCAAATAGCATTGCTGTTAGAGGAAATGATTACAATTATACTTATTATGAATTTGAAAATGCAACTTGCAATTTTTCTATTCAATTGCAAAGAATTGGTTGTAATCCTCATGAATATATTGGTATTTGCCTCGAACGTTCATTTGAAATGGTTTTGGGTATATTTGGAATTTTACGTTTGGGGTGTGCATATGTACCAGCAGATCCATCAAATCCTGCCAAAAGAATTGAAAGTTTATTTAAAAGTGCCAATATTAAATTTGTAGTTACAACTCTAAACTTAAAGCCTTTTATTGAAGAAATGGGTTTCATAGCAGTTGTTCCTGAAATCAACACTGATTATCAAAATATTGAAACCAAAACACTTGTTTCTCCTGACGACAATGCTTATGTTTTATTTACAAGTGGTTCAACTGGTACACCAAAAGGAGTAATTATTGCACATCATTCTGTAGTTAATTTATGCGAATATATACAAGATAGATACCCTATCAATCAAGGAGATGTTGTTTTATTAAAATCACCATACACTTTTGATGGCTCTGTTTGGGAGCTTTTTGGATGGATTTTAATGGGAGGAACGCTTTATATTTGTAATCCAGGCGATGAAAAAAATCCCAAAAATTTATGTGAACTTATTAAAAAAGAACAAATTAATTTTATGTTCTTTGTCCCTTCAATGCTTTCTGTTTTTCTAGATTATGCCGAAACTTTGAATGACTCAAATACACTAACTTCATTGAAATGGGTTTCTGTTGGAGGAGAGGTACTTACGCCAACTTTGGTTAAACATTTTTATAGCACAATTAACAATAAAACGGTTAGGTTATTTAATGTTTATGGACCCACAGAAACCTGCGTATATGCCACCACCTATTTGTGTGACCCAAATGTAGAATACACCAAACTGCCAATTGGAGAATTGGTTACAAACGATTACATTTATATATTTGACGATAATCTGAAGCAAAAAAATATTGGCGAAGAAGGCGAAATATGTATAGGAGGGAGTGGTGTTGCAAAAGGTTATTTGAATCTTCCTGAGTTTACCAGTGAAAAATTTATTACTGATCCTATTAAAGGTGAAGGTCTTATATACAGAACTGGAGATATTGGTAAAGTATTACCTAACGGCTTGTATGATTTTATTGGACGTAAAGACTTTCAGGTAAAACTCAGAGGTTTAAGAATTGAAATGGGCGAAGTAGAAACTGCTTTGCAAAACATTAATGAAGTTCTGGAATGTATAGTACTCTTTGCTAAAGACCGAAACAATGATGATAGTCTAATCGCATATATAAGAACTACATCTGCTGATGTTGATATATCATATAATTTCAGATTAGCCGAAATTGATTTTGTAACATATATTAAATCAGAGCTTAAGAAGTCTATACCACAATATATGATTCCTTCGGAATATATAAAATGCGATTTGTTTCCAATTAATCAAAATGGTAAAATTGATAGAAATGCACTACCATCTTTAAAAAGTTTCAATTTAAGCCTCAGCAAAAATGAGTTTATACCATCAAATGAAACCGAAGAATTAATTTATTTAATTTGGAAAAAAGTACTAGCCAAAGAATTAATTGGAGAAAAAGAAGATTTTTTTCAAGCGGGAGGTCATTCTCTTAAAGCAATTCAAACAATTACAGAAATAATCAAAACTTTTAGCATTGAAATTCCTTTGAATCTTTTTTATGATAATATGACTTTGCAAAAGATGAGTTGTTATATTATTGAAAATAAGAACAATATAGATGAAGTTGATGATGTTGTTCAAGAAAACAATATAGAATCGACGATATTTCCTATTACCCCAGTGCAAAAAGAAATGTGGATTATGAACAATTTCGACCCTACTGGGCTTACTCATAATATTCATATTGAATTTACAATTAAAGAATTGATTGATATTCAAAAATTTATTGATTCTGTGAAAAAGGTAATTGAATCAGAAGAAATTTTCAGATCAAGTTTTCCTATTCAAAATCAAGAACCCATCCAATTTATTCATGAAAAAGTTAATATCGAAATCCCTATAATAGATTTAATAAACAATGAAAATAAAGAAGTAATTTATGAAGATATTATTTATGAAAATGGACATATTGTATTTAATCTTAATATATTACCTTTGTTTTCGTTTCAACTTGTTATTTGGAATGAAAGTGAAATTAGACTTTTGATGGCAATTCATCATATCATTTTTGATGGATGGTCATTATCATTATTTATGCAAAAACTTATTGCAATATACAATAATAAACCATTGAATATTAGTAAGTATAGAAATGGAGAATATGCCATTTGGTTAAATAATTATATTGAAAAAAAATCATATCAAAAAGACCTGAGTTATTGGAGAAAAATTTTAAAAAACATCCCTAAGAGATTAGCCTTACCTCTAAAACCAAATGCAGATTTCACAAAATCAGGAATTTATGGCAAAAGGTATTGGTTCAAACTAGATAAAAACTTAAGTAAAGATATTGATATTTTTAGTATTCAATATCAAACAACCGCATTTGTAATTTTATTAAGTGCATATCAAATAGCTTTAGCAAAATTATCAGGTCAAAAAGAGGTAATTGTTGGTACTCCGTTTGCAAACAGACAGAATCCAATGTGCAGTGAATTAATAGGTTATTACACAAATATGGTAAGCATTCCTTCTCGAATAGATGAAGAAGATACTTTTATAAACTTTGTAAAAAAGTGTAATGAATATTCAATTGGAGCTTTTTCAAACTCTTTAATTCCTTATGGAGAATTGGTTAAACAGCTTAATTTGAGATATGAACAAGGAAAATATCCCATATTTCAAGTTATTTTTGTTCTGCAAAATTGGGTTCATTTTTCCGACCCTGAAAGCAAACTTATAATTACCCAAAAAGAAATAGGAAATAATACCAGTAAAATGGATTTTTCATTAAATATAGAAAATGTTGATAATGAATACATATGCTGGATTGAATATGATACAGAACTTTATAATGAACATATTGCTATAGAATTGGCATTTGAAATTGAAAAATCACTTAAAAATATAATTTATAATCCGGAGAACAAATTATCTTTAATTGATAGTAATAGTAAATCAGAAAGTAAAGCATGTATAATCATTGGAGAAGGTTCAATTGCAGTGCATTGTACAAAAATTTTATTAAAAAATAATTTCAACATTAGATTGATAATTACAAAAGAGGAATTATTAAAAGAACTAGCTCAAAAAAATGAAATTAAATTTATTGGAAATATTTCAGATAAAAATGATTATCAGGATGTTGATTATATTTTCAGCATCAACAATGGGCGAATTCTTAAAGAGGTATTTTTAAGTAAAGCACGCTTACTTGCTCTTAATTATCACGACTCACCTTTACCCAGGTATGCGGGTATGTTTGCTACAAATCATGCAATTTTAAATGGAGAAAAATCGCATGGGATTAGTTGGCATACAATAAATAATGAAATTGATGGAGGAGATATCATTGCTTCTTCGCAATTTGATATTAATGATGATGAAACAGCTTATTCTTTAAATTTGAAATGCTATGAGTATGCAATTCAATGTTTTGAATCTTTAATCCCAGATTTGTTGTCTGAGAAAATTCAATTAACAAAACAAGATAAAAACAACAGAAGTTTATACCCATTAAATAAACGACCATCAAACTATGGTATAATTAATTGGAATCAAAGCATTAATGAAATTGAAATTCTAAAAAGAGCATGTTATTTCGGAAAAAAACTTGATAATGAATTTCTAGCTCCCAGCATTTATTTAAATAATCAATTTTATACACTGCCTGATTTCGAGATTTTTAGTGCAAAAGATACTAAGCCATCCTTTGTAAGTATTATTAAAAACAAAATTGCAATTGATTGTAAAGATGCTCATGTTGTTATAGATAAATTGTTAGATGATAATGGAATTGAGTTAAATGCAGAAGATATTTTGATTCCAAATACTTATCTAGAAAAAGTATCAGATTTAATTATGAGTCAGATTGATTCAAATTTTAAATCATTTGCAAAATATGAAAGTTATTGGGTAACTGAGTTATACAATTCATTTTATTTTGAAAACAAAATAAATATTTCAGATGAAAAGGAAAGAAATGAAAAGAGAAAAGTAATTTTAGAAAACCTAGAAAAGCTTGCCAATATCTCAGGATTATCCTATGATTATTTGGCAGAATCCATTTTGTCTTTGTATTTTTTGCTTTTATCTGGCAATGAATTTGGTACTATTGCTTATGTAAATAATGAATGCAATATTTATTTTTCAAAATGGAAACCACTTAATTTACAGATAGATAAAAAGATAAATTTACGAGATACCCTTGACTGTATTTCCCATAAATTAATTCAAAATAGCAAAAATGGAGATTTTTGTGCCAATGTGATTAACAGATATTATAAATTAAAGGAGCTAAAAGGGCAAAATCCATCTGTTTTTATCATTAAAAACAATGTGAAAAGTAGTTACACTGTTGATAATAATGTAATTATACATATTGATAAAAATGAAGTTATATTTGAAGGAATAAATAATGATATTTTAGAATCATTTTTAAGTTTTTACAAAAATATTGAGTCGTATCTTAATAAAGAAATTAGTATAATTCCATTAATATCCAGAAAGAAGAATGATTTAGTTAATAATATCAACAAATTTCAAGAGAATGAAAAGCACTTTGATGTATTTTTAAAGTTTACAGAAATTGCTAAAATTTATCCTGACAAGATTGCAGTATTTGAAGCAGGCAAAACAGTAAATTATAGAAAGTTTTATTCGGATATCTGCAGTTTAACTGCTTATTTAAAAGAAAACGGAGTACAAAAAAACAATATTGTAGCTGTTGGTATTCCGAGAACTTATGAATATTTTCTCTCAATAATGGCTATTTTGGGATGTGGTGCGGCATTTTTATCTATTGATGCAAGTTTGCCCATTGAAAGGCAAGAATATATGTTAAATGATTCTGATTCAGTTTTTTTTATTAGTAAAAATGATCATAATAATTTAAATGTCAATATAAAACAAATTAATATATCAAAAATTGATTTATCAGAAATTGAATATAAAGAAATTGATACTTCAACTTGTGAATCAATTGCATATGTAATTTATACAAGTGGATCAACAGGAAAACCTAAAGGTGTAAAAATTAGTCGTAAATCACTTTCTGGATTTATTGATTCGGCAATCAATTTATATAATATCAATCATACTGATCGAATTTTGCAGTTCTCTAATCTCAGTTTTGACGCTTCGTTAGAAGAAATTTTTTGCAGTTTTTGTTCAGGAGCTAGTTTGTTTTTAAGAACTGAAGAAATGTTAGCGTTTGAACATTTAATTGAGTTTAGTAAAAATAATAAAATTTCAGTTTGGGATTTGCCAACAGCATTTTGGAGACAATTGATTAATAATCAATCATATATTTCCAATATTCAAACGTTAGATTTAAGATTAGTAATTATTGGAGGTGAGGCTGTTACGAAAAATGATTTTTTAAATTGGACTTCAAAAAATTTCAATAAACATCAATTATACAATACTTATGGTCCAACTGAAACCACAATTGTTGCATTGGCTTATGAAATGAATAATACTCAAGATAATCAAAAAGATATACCCATTGGAAATCCGTTGCAAAATGTTGAAATTACAATAAAAAACAAGTTGGGTTATGAATTGCCTTATGGAGTTGAAGGTGAGTTGATAATCTCAGGAGGTTGTGTTGCGGATGGTTATATTAATTGTAACGAAGCACAAAATGCAGTTTTTATTAATGATGAAATTAATAATAAAAACTCATATAAAACGGGCGATTTGGTTTATTCTGACGAAAGCGGATTGATATATTACAAAGGCAGAATAGATGATCAATTAAAAATCAGAGGATTTAGGATAGAACCTAAAGAAATAGAATCAAAAATATTAGACTTTAATGAAGTTGAAGATGCCTTTGTTTTTGCAATTTCTGAATCTAATGGAGATAAAATTCTTACGGCATTTTATACTTGTCCATCTCAAATTATTTCCGAATCAAAAATAAGGGATTATCTTACACATAATCTTCCCAAATATATGGTTCCAAATATTATAAATATTATTGATAAAATTCCATTAACCAAAAATGGAAAAGCTGATAGACAAAAACTTAGTGAAATTGCATTTAAAAATTTAGAGAAAAAAGCAAATACTTTTATTCTGCCTTCGGGAAAAACAGAAATTCAAATGCATGAAATCTGGAAAATGGCTTTCAACCGAGAAGAAATAAGTGTAACGGATGATTTTTTCGAAATAGGAGGGCATTCATTGATAGCTGTTCAAGTTATGGGTGGGATAAAAAATCGTTTTAAAACAAATTTGCCTCTTTCAGCACTCATTTCAAATCCAAGCATCAGGCAATTATCTGATTTAATTGAAAGTAAGAGTACAAAACATTTGTGGGATGTTATTGTGCCTATTAGAAGAGAAGGAAATAAAACGCCAATATTTTTGATACATGGTGCTGGTCTTAATGTATTGCTTTATCAGTCTCTTTCTCGAAATATGGAGTCCGATAGACCAATATATGCTGTACAGGCTAAAGGATTAGATGGTGAACATACGCTTAATACGAGTATTGAAGATATGGCAAATCAATATATTACTGAAATTAAAAAGGTTCAGCCTATTGGACCCTATAATTTACTAGGATTTTCTCTAGGTGGTTTTATTGCTTACGAAATGTCTTATATTTTATTAAAAAACAACGAAATTGTCGATTTTTTAGGTGTAATTGATTCAATTACTGATATTACGAAACATAATAGAAAACCAATTTATAAAATATTTTATAAATTGTATAAAATAATTGCAAAGCCCTTATTTGTGGCATGGCTGTTTTTGTGTGAACCATTTGAAGATAAGAAAACTTTTTTAAAAAATAAGTATGACAACTTGTTATTGACAATTAAATATTATATCAAAAAATCGAAAATAGATAGTTTTGATATGAAACAAACCGATAGCAATATTCCTGTATATTTAGATAAAAATCTAAAATTCAGATTAATGGCTGCATTGCAAAATTATGTTTTGAAAGAGAATAATATCGAATTAAATTTGTTTAAAGCTGAAAAATCCACCTTCTTTGTAATTGATAGAAAAGCTTATGGATGGAATAAGTATGCCAAAAAAGGAGTAAAGATTCATCAAATACCTGGAGATCATACTCATATTTTTGCGCCACCCAACGATAAAATTTTCGCTAAAAAACTTGATGAACAATTGCAATAATATTATAATTAATTTATTATGCTTCAGAATGTAAAATGGGAAAATCATTTTAAATCAGATATTGAGAAAGATTGTATTTTGATTTATTATGGAAATACTAATTTAAATAGTTCAATATCTAATATATATGATGATTTTAAAAGTAATTATACTAAAAATGAAACTTTAAGTATT
>CAZWRD010000131.1:0-8897 GCA_964636105.1 uncultured Bacteroides sp. | reverse complement strand
AAAATACTGGATGGTCGCCTCTTCAACAATGGACTCTGTGAATTTGGAGGTCATGGTTCTGTGTCTTCTTGAATTTCAATTTCATCGTCCACTGCTTCTGTCGAACTGTACTGCATCAGCATTTCGTGGTACATCCCTTTATCCATTTTAAAAATGAACTCACTTGCAGGAGTTTCAAAGTACTGACCGTCTCCGAGAGGCAGAATGTATGGCGGATACTGTTCATCCAAAAAATCATTGAACTCCATGTGGTCTTCATAGTGAATTCGAGCTGCCGTATGTACGTTTGTCTCGGTCTTGTGCTTTCGATACAGAAACGCAGCCGCACTGTCACAGAGACGTGCGACCAATAGAGATTCTGGGAATGTAACAGGATTGTCAAAGTAAGCATCATCGCCATGAGATGCCGCACCAAAATGGTTTCTCAGCTCGCATGAATTATGTACGACAGCCTTGAGAAGTTGTTCGATGTTTCTTTCGACCTGCTTGTTGCTACTGACTGGCAGCAATTTCATTACATCCTTACACAGGGGCATCATGTCCTGCTCATGATTAGGACTCTTTGTTCTATCCGAAAGGATTGTCTTAAATATGGTTTCCAAAAATGCTTTTGCAGTGTCTAAGACGAGAGGAGGGTCACCGCTAGCCAATGCCCCTACAAGTCGCTCCCTCTGGTCTATCAAGTGTGCAGCAGAAGGCGATGCGAGAAACTCTTCGGCTCCTGATATCAGATATGTTCCAGAAGCATCCATCTCAGGTGATTCCTTCAGTTCGGACTATCCCGCTAAGGAGTTTTGGGAGAAGTCTGTCACGGATTTCCGTAAGGCTCTTAGTTTGAAGTATATTAGCAGTAATAGTTTCGTAAACTGCCACGACTTTTTCGGAGAACCGATTCACAATCAACGCATTTGGGACGACGAGGGGTATCGTTTTGAAATTCTTCTTGCTGATCTCCGCAAATGTTGTCCCGCTTGCACGTTGCGTGATAACTGCCATAACTGATTCAGTCCACAAGAGAATGAATTCAGGCGAAAGGGACTGATTGCACTGCATGGCTATAAAGCCCTGATTAATTGCTGTTGGCACTTTAGTCAGAGCAAGATATCCAACAGGTGCACGGGAGGACAGCAAGACAGTATCCTTTGGTAGTAGTCCCGAAGATATTGACGCAAGCCCTTCTGCGGTAATAAGCCGCCCTGTATTTAAAAGCACCTTATCATTTAGTCCCGATAGATCCTTTGGAGTCGCCCAGTGATACGTTCCGTCATCCCAAAATTCTGACCGCTTTGTACTGGGCGTCCCTCCTCCTGATACATCGACTTCATTGCCGATGGTCCCCACCTTCCACCCCTTCGGAATCATGCCCAGTTCGGAATCCTCAAACGAGTCGGGGAAGAGCTTGGCAGTTTCGGCGTCCATTCCCTCAGGTTGGCGTCCCTCTGCCTTTGCCTTCACAGGATCAAAATCCACGAACCATGACTTGAATATCGCCCTCGCCATTTCCTCTAGCGTCTCGTTCATCTTGCGGTTCAACTCAATCTTGTCGTCAAGTGAACCAAGGATGTGGGCTATGGCTTTCTGTTCGGAGAGAGGGGGGAGAGGGATTGACTCTCGGTTTAAATCATTAATCGTTATTTGGCTTTGAGCAGAACCGCTGTCTAAATGTCTGAGACTAGAGTTGAGGTAATTGTAGTAAAAATACCGGTTGTCAGCGATTTCGTTATCAAGTGTGATCTTGATGGAAAGATTAGTCAGGTAGCAGCGTTCCTTAACAACCTTAACGTCGCCAGTTCCGCCTACGCCACGGGCTACAACAATCACATCGCCTTTGTCGCAGTTGTACTCTGGATACTTGTATTGATACTTGTATCCAGAAAATGTCGGATATTGTCCCTCTGTAAGAGTGTTGCTTTTGGGCATTTTGCCATAAGCAAAAGTTGCAATATCACCCAACGAGTACTCTTTCCACTCATCCGCCATAGCCCAAAGCCTCCGTCCAGATGTTTTGCTGATGTGTTTTGGCTTTCATGCTTTTGACCAATGCGTTCGGATCTTCTCAATCCAAGGCGTCAATCCCGATTGTCGGGTCGGGGTGTAGTGATCCAACGCTTCGGCTAACTCTCTCATCTCTGGGCTAATCCAACCAATGATTTTCAATAAATCATTGTGCTGGGCGTCAAGGTTGCTCCAATGCAGAATGCGTTCATGATGGAATACACGGTTACGAAGTTGACGGATTCGCGTCCAGTAGCCATCAAGTATGTTTAGGTTTCTTTCTGATTTCGGAGCATGGCAGAAGACGGCATCCGCGATAGAAAAGCCAATTCCTGTACGAGCATGTTGCCGATTAAAGAAGCCTGTCCAGAAACCAAAGTGCAGTTCAGCAACAATACGCCCCGGGCTATGATCCTTGTTTTCCTTTGTCAGGCTATCTTTTGCGTCAATAAGTTGCTTTGACTGCCACGGAAGGAGCTTTCCTGATGGAATCACGTCATACCATGCTTCTGACTTAAAACGATCCGAGAGATGATTGTGAACCGCATTACGCAACGTGACTTCTGCCATTTGAAGGGGCGAATATAGCGCTTCACACAAGGACATATTGAGCAAATAACGGGCTAGAGTGGTTAATTCATCTACCCCATCGTGCCGATATGCATCCAACCGCTCCGACGCAAGTGCTTTTTCCAAATCTTTAAAAAATATTGAGTTCATGCTTGCAATGATCCTGAAAGAGACCTACCCTTTGCACCGTTGACCTCGGTATCCCTTCCTCTGTCCTTGTGGCAGACAGGCACCGGGGTTTCTTTTTTTACCCCCCATAGACCAAAGCCTCCAGATTCTTCCGAATGACCTTTTCCAAACGGGCGGATTCCTTGAACTGCGAATCCAAGGTCTCATATAGCCGATTCATCTTCTCATCAAACGGCTCTCCATCATCCTCAATATCCTCTGCCCCTACATATCGCCCAGGAGTCAGCACAAATCCTTGCTTCTCTATTTCCGACTTCCGAGCACTCATGCAGAATCCCGCAACATCCTCATACTTGCCTGCATCCTTTTCGCCCCGCCACGCATGATACGTTCCCGCTATCCTGCCAATATCCTCTTCACTTAACTCCCGATGCACACGGTCAACCAGCGTCCCCATCTTTCGGGCATCAATGAAAAGCGTCTCGCCCTTCCTGTTCCTGAATCCATTGCGGGTCTTGTTACGAGTCAGAAACCAAAGGCAGACGGGAATTTGAGTTGAATAAAAAAGCTGCCCTGGCATTGCTACCATGCAGTCAACCAAATCCGCCTCCACCATCCTTTTCCGTATTTCTCCCTCGCCACCTGTATTGGATGACATTGAACCGTTAGCCAATACAAAACCCGCTATGCCATTGGGTGCAAGATGGTGAATCATGTGCTGAACCCAACCGAAGTTCGCATTGCCAGCGGGAGGGACACCATATACCCAGCGTTTATCCTCCCTCAGCCTGTCTCCACCCCAATCAGAGATATTGAACGGGGGATTGGCTAGAATGAAATCGGCTTTCAAATCGGGATGCTTGTCTAAATGGAATGTATCCGCCCACTGATCCCCTAGATGCGACTCAATACCCCGAATCGCCAAGTTCATTCGTGCCAGACGCCAAGTGGTCGGGTTGCTTTCCTGTCCATACACTGAAATGGAATGCCTGTTGCCACCATGAGCCTCTGCAAATTTCTCCGATTGAACGAACATGCCGCCTGAACCGCAGCAAGGGTCATATACTCTCCCCTTGTATGGCTCAATCATCTCTACAAGGGTTCTGACAACGCAAGACGGGGTATAGAACTCGCCACCGCCTTTGCCTTCCGCCGATGCAAACCGCCCTAGGAAATACTCATAGACCCGCCCCAAAACATCCTGTGCCGAATCGCCGTAATTACCCATGACTGAAATAGTGCCGATGAGGTCAATCACTTCCCCTAAACGAGTCTTGTCCAAATCGGGTCGGGCATATGTCTTGGGCAGGATACCTTTCAGCGAGGCATTCTCCCGTTCAATCAGATCCATGGCGTTATCAATAATCTTGCCTATGGTCGGTTGCTTTGCCTGTTTCTGAATCTCTTCCCAGCGAGCATCCTTGGGTATCCAGAAGACATTTTCGGCAGTGTATTCGTCCCGATCCTCCACGACCGTCTGACGCTGGGTTTCATTGGCGGTGTGGTATTCGCTATCGGGATTTTTGGTTTCCTTAGCCAGCCAGTCCCTGCGAGCGGAAAAAGAGTCACTGATATATTTGAGGAAAATCAAGCCAAGGACGGTATGTTTGTATTCCGAGGCGTCCATTGTGCCCCTGAGTTTGTCCGCAGCGAGCCACAATTTCTGTTCAAAACCGAGATTGGCTGTTGAGTTGCCGGTGGATTTATCCCCTTTTGCCATCAATTCCCCCTTGAAGCCATGATTGTGAAACGGCTTACAATGTATTGGTTATGCCATCCTTACACAAGAGTAAACAAACCCAAGCGACCGAATATAACCGACAGAGGGAGACCGCAGGAGCAAAGGGATGTCAGCTCAGATTCCATTTCAGCGGAAGTGTAAAATGTCCTTTGCTCTGCTTTGTTGAATCGCAGAATGTCTTAACGAGCATCCGTAAAAGGCTTGTATCGCTCATACCCATCTCATCAGCAATACGTTTGAAATCCCTTTTGAGTTCAATTTCCAATCGGACGGCGAGTGTGGTGCTGTAGGTGACCTTTGTCTGTGTTTTTTTCATGGCGGTAAGATGATCATAAATTCAAGCTCCACGCAAACAGAATGATGCACAATAATCGCATTGTCGTATCTTTATAACCGACTTATACCGCTCTGTAATATAGGCAGTGTATTAAGGAACAATCACCATTTCAGTTGTGGCGTGTCTGGCTTCATAGTGCTTTATATGCGATTAAAAGGTTGCGGCTTCATTACATGCCAAACAGGTCAAAAATAGTCTGGCTACCCTCTGACTTCGGGAAATGCTTATCAGGCTCTTCATACCCCTCATCAGGCAGTAAATCGTCTTTCATCCCAGCTTGCGTCGCCAGAACATCACACCGCTCGTTTTCCGTATGCCCCGCGTGACCCTTTATCCACTCAAATTGAACGGAATGTTTCGCCGCCACTTCAATGAGCCTGTTCCATAAGTCGGGATTCATGGCTCGGTCCTTCTTCGTTCTCATCCAGCGGTTATTCTTCCACCGTTCAGCATGTCCCTCGTTGAACATCTTTGCCACGTACTGGGAATCGGTGACAATGCGGATTTGCAGGTTTTCCCCCTCAATGGCTTCCAATCCCTCAATAGCCCCCAGCAATTCCATTCGGTTGTTGGTGGATTTCCGATAACCTTGCGACAGTTCCGAACGCTTTCCATCCTGAATTACAATCGTCCCGTATCCACCTTTGCCGGGATTCGGGGAAGATGATCCATCCGTATAAATGGTTACGTGGCCGGTTCTATCGGGATTCATAGTGCTTTTTAATCAAATATAATGTTTTTGGCGTGGAGTTGCATTAGACACCATCAGGACCATTTAGGCAAGGCAATAGGCAGGCAACGGGGGGCAAGATTAGGTCTCATTCTGGCTCCCCCTGACTGTTCCGCCCCCGCTTTCCTCAAAACCGCCTATAAAAGCTGAATGCGGCTCTCCCTTGTCCTGAATCATCCCCGCCCTCTGAAGACTATCGTGGGGGCACCGGTAGCGTTTTTCGGGGTACAGGGACTATCGGCAAGCAATCAGTCATCCAGAACCGATAATCCCCCTCCTGAAAGAGCCTGAATCGTTTTTTATCTGATTAAAACCGCCGCCGCCAAGCCCCCTGCCAAGCCATTTTCCCATCACCATAAAATATAATCCAAAAATTCCTGTTGGATATTTGTAGAATATGATTGGGCGATATTTGAGTTTCTGATTCCTCAATGAAAAAAAAAAGGGATTCAGCGAAAATATATCGAATACCAGAGAGTCATGAGTACGAGAAACAACAACAAACAGGAGGTGAGAGCATGAGAACAAGACATTATGAAACACTGAAAGATGAAGAGCTAAGAAGAAATATAATTACTCTTCGGCTTCGGGATGATGAGCATAAGGCGGTTTCAGATTCCGCTTGGATGAACCGAACGAGCGTTTCGGCATGGTTTAGGGAGCTGGCGTTAGGTCGGTTGTCGGAGGAGGGCGTCAAACTGGATATGGCGATTTAAAAACAAAAGAGGGCATGGGAACGTTAAATATCCCATGCCCTCGGAAAACGAAGGAACTCGCTGTGTCAAAGCATTAAATGATTCAAGAAAACCACCGCGAATTCCTTCTTTTAAAAGGAGGAAAATGATTACAGACGAAGAACATGCCGAAATGCTTGCCGAATTCTTCACAACGCTTTTCGGACCTGATGAAAGGGTGCATATATTTCCTATGCTTGCAGGCGGTGTTCACAAATTCATGGGGCAAATTAACGAGATTGATGAGTTTGTTTGCGGGAAGCAGGTCAAGTATTGGGGCTATGACTGGAAAGATAAGAATCCAGAAACAATGAATGTGCAGAAATGGATGCCAATCAGGGTGCCAAAACCGTTCAGTCGTAATGCATCATCAAAGAGCGTTAAGATTATCCCAACACTTCGAGCACTATCGGATGCAGGGTACGATTTGTTCTTTTGTATCAATCCGCTTACGGGAAATTCATTGTGCCTTGGATATGGTTTCGGGCATACACGGGAACACGCCCCTCCGAGTCAGTCTTCATGGAGTGGGATGATATTGATTTTGAGAATGACCGCATTTTCATCCGCCCGAAAAACGGCAACGAACTGAAAAACGGCAAATTCCGAGTTGTTGAAATGCATCCTGAACTCAAACCCATTCTCCTTGCGTGGCGCGTTGAATGGAACGTAATCCACGACCGCTGGATTCATAGGAATGTGATGGACAGGAACAGAAAGAGTCGGAAAATCCTGCCTGACCACCAATGGGTATTCATTCACCCTTTAAGGCATGGAAGCAGGGCGGATCGGTTTCCGAAGTCGTTTGAACAGGCAAGGGAAGAGGCTGGTTTGCCCAGGATGACAAGCCATACGCTACGGCATTATTTCATTTCCCAATGCGTAATGTCTGGCATCAATATGTTCACAATCGCCAAATGGACGGGTCACTCCAATACGCGGATGATTGAAGAAGTCTACGGGCATCTCAATGACGGCTACAGGAAAGAGCAGATGGCGATGCTAAAGGTGGTGTAGGGGGAGAAGCACGAAGTCTGTTGAATTATTCTTATGGCGTTTAATACAGGCGGATCAAGAGGGAGCCTTGCCTGTTACGAAGTGTGTCCGATCCGCTGTATCATAATAGATATTCTTTACCTGTTTATAGGTTAAGGGCTTCTGAACGAGAGCCGTGTCTGGGTCAAATAGCACTAGGTTAACGCCATCTTTGATGACAGCACTTTGAAATAGAATACCGCCATAGCCAAGTGATTGAAAGTAGGATGCGGCATACTGTGTTGGTATGTAGTCAATATGGGAATCCGTATCGCTTGTGGGAAGAGAGAAGTGCCAGTTGAGAATATCCGAAAGCAACTTATTAATGGCAAGTCTTCTTAAATCGACATCCTTTTAAAAAAGGGCTGGCATATTCGCTCAAATCGGAGAAGTCAACAATGGCCAGCGGTTTCACGACGCTGAAAGCTGCTATAGAATTACCATGATGCCTCCTTTTTGTTTTAGTCGTTTGCTGCCGAAACATATAGAGTAACCGACGGGAAATTATCAATATAAAAGATGTTGCCTCGCTGACCGTTGTGTTATATAGGCTCAATATAGCAAGGAATACGTGATGAGCAAAAGAGCTACACAAGGTGATAATTCAGTCAACGCAGAGCGTATGGAAAGAACTCTGGGTGAGTATCATAAAGAACTGAACGAAATAATCTATAAGCAGTATGAGTTATACGATAGAACCGTTTTAACTCTATCGGGAGGTGCGTTAGCGGTCACCATCGTGTTCTTGCCTGATATGTTTAAGGGAAACGTACCACACACAGCATGGGCACTTTTGGGTGCGTGGAGCGGCTGGGGGTTAAGTATCGGTGCGATTCTCGTATCTTACCTTTGCGGAATTAGAGCAATGAACAACTATCAGAATCAGATAGTGCAGCACTTAAAAAGCGATACAGGGAAGTGGATAGAATTTAAAAAACCTCTATCTGCACGTTTCGTTACTATCCTCAATATATCAGCCGCTATCACAACGGTGGTTGGTCTCATATTTATGTTTATATTTGCCAAAGCGAATATGCATTCTAGTGATAATAACCAATGGCGTGTAAAAGTAGAACAAACGGAGGAAATTATGGCAGCGAATGACAGACCGGCCACCCGCCCAAGCAGACCTGTTACAGGAGGGAGTGCTCCACATACAAATTCGGCTAATATTCCAGCACCGCCGCCGCCACCACGTCCGTCGTCCAGACCCTCGCCGAAAAGTAGTGGTAAGTAATCTACCTACGCAAGGCAATGGCAAATTCTACCGAGTTGTAATTGAGTTGTGAGCATTGGCGAGGTAGCTCAGTTGGTAGAGCAGAGGACGTTTTCAATCAATTAAAAGCCCCATTACAGCCGCCAATTACCCCGCCCATTTTCCCCGTGGCGATACCGTGACTGCCACAGAATCTGCCACAGAGGAAATCAGGGCGGAATGCGACCTTCTGTAAGTCGTTGATAATAAAGGAGAAGGGTGGTGGCGAGGAACGGAATCGAACCGCCGACACAAGGATTTTCAGTCCTCTGCTCTACCAACTGAGCTACCTCGCCAATGCTCCTGAAAGCAAGAAAGGTTGCTTTATAAGGGATCGGCTGGCGGTTGTCAAACGATTACGTCCAGTATTT
>CAZWRD010000130.1:0-8905 GCA_964636105.1 uncultured Bacteroides sp. | reverse complement strand
AAACTAAATCAATGTATTTTTGTTTATTAGATTATTAAAATCAGATAAGCAAAATGACAAACTTAATTGCAATAAATACAAAAGCAGATATACCAAAAAAATATCTAAACTCTCCTATTGCCGATTTGCTGGAATATCATAATATGTCTAAACCAATAGATGTAGCTTATGAAAAAGCAGAAATTTTGGTGGGTATGTGCATGGATAATCGCAAACGCTTAATTATTCCGAATAATTTTGCTTTTATTATACGTGCAGGAGGTGCAAATCTCAGATATAGTGCATTTAAAGTGTCATATGCCATTGCTGTTGGCAAAATAAGGTACATTGTTATTATAGCTCACAATAATTGTGGCATGGTAAATGTATCTGCTCGCAAAGAAGAATTTGTTAATGGTTTAGTTGAAATTGCAGGTTGGCAAAAAGAAAAAGCCTATGAGCATTTTGATGAATTTGCTCACAAATTTGAAATTGGAAATGAAACCAGTTTTATTAAAAACGAAGCTAATCGATTAAGATTAAGATACCCTAAAGTAATGGTTGTTCCTATGTATTATAATGTGGACGACAATAAATTATATTTGGTAAGAGAAGAAAAGAATAAATTTCTGGAAGAATTATCAGAGTAAATTCCTATTTTTGCCAATATAAATAATAATATTGGTATGCATAAAATCATTTCAATTTTCAGTTTTCTTTGTAGTTTGTTTATTTTCGAAATTACAATTGCTCAAAAAAACCATATTGTGGTTTACGAACAATACGAAAACAACAAGCTTATATCAGATAAATTAATTAAAGTAATTGCTGATAAAAACTATGCTTTAATTAGTTACCCTAATTCTACTGAGAAAACCATAATTGATTATAAAAAAAAACAAACCATTAAAACGGCAAAAATAAAAGATAAAAAATATGCCGTCCATAATAATTTTTCATCATTAAGCCAAGCAGTTATAAGCAATCAAAAGGATAGTATTTTAGGTTTTGAATGCACCAAAGCATCTTATAATGTTTTTTCTAATAATTTTGAGGTTTGGTTTACCCAAAAAGCGGGTTTTAAAGCATCATCTTCCATTTCATTTTGTCCGCCCGAAGCATTGGTATTGAAAGTAGTAATAAATGGAAACCGGAGTTTTATTGCCAAATCTATTTCAACAACCGAAGAAGAAATTAAACTTCCAGGTGCTGATTACGAAAACCTTAATGATGCACAGTTTACTGCTATGCAGATAGCTGCCAGATATATCCGTATTCCGGTTTTCGAAAAGGAGGTAATTAATTACGAAAACAATATCGAAAATATTTCAGAAGAAAAAACCGGAATTACTTACCGCTACGCTAAAGGTAATATTATCTTGAAAAAGATAAAACTCCCCGACAATAAAAATCAGGGACGATTTTTTATTGAATTATCAGATTGGTCAAACGGAGATGCTTATGATAGAGTGGGTTCTGTTTTTACATTATCAGCCAAAAATGAACAAGCAATGCTGAATGCCTTTAAAAACGGACCAGAAACTTTACCCATATTTAATGATAAGTCAGAAAACAAATATCAGGGAGTATGTGCCACTGAGAATTACTCGCCAGTTACCGAACTAATGCGTTTTTACACCCCTTTTGGCGTTGGACATTATAATAACAAAAGAACAATTGAGGGCTACCAATGGAGCGATTCGGCTGTTTACAAACAAGATGTTACAGATTTAATTCCATCGGATGCCAACGAAATATGGATAGGTGTTTATATTGGAAATTACGACAAAGGCGGACATAAAGTAAGTTTAAGGCTTAATTATTATCCCGATGAAGAATCGAATCCACAAAAAAAATGGATTACTTCCTTATTTTCAACTGTAAATATAATGGAAGCATCCGGACAAAATTATGGTCGCTTATTTGAACTGGATACTTTAAGAATGAGCTTTGAAATACCAGATTCTGTTACAGATGTTCAACTTTTATTTACAACAACCGGACATGGAGGATGGGAAAACGGTGACGAATTTGTACAAAAGAACAATCAGGTAAAAATAGATGGAAAAACGGTTTTTGATCTTACTCCATGGCGAAGCGATTGCGGCACCTATCGATTGATAAATCCGGCATCGGGCAATTTCCCCGATGGCTTATCATCAAGCGATTATAGCCGTTCCAATTGGTGTCCGGGCACATTAACACCTCCATTTGTAATTCCTTTAAAAAATATCAGCAGCGGAAAACATCATATTGAAGTTATTATTGACCAAGGCAAACCCGAAGGCGGAAGTTTTAGTCATTGGT
Organism: uncultured Bacteroides sp.; assembly: GCA_964636105.1. GTDB lineage: Bacteria > Bacteroidota > Bacteroidia > Bacteroidales > JACABE01 > JACABE01. The sequence goes on along the minus strand of CAZWRD010000130.1, from coordinate 6,619 downwards.
GTGTTACAGGAATATTGACCGGTAAAAAGATAATGAACAAATAGCCTAATGATTAGATTAATAATACTCTTATTAATTTTAGCCACTTTTCAGCTAAAAGCGCAAACTCCCGAAGATTACACTAGTATTGATAAAACAATGCTTAACATTCCTCATTCTCATACTCAAACTACCCTAACTATTGCTAATTATATCAACAAAAAATTTTCAACTCAATCAGAAAAAGCTAGAGCAGCTTTTATTTGGGTAGCAAGCAATCTCAAATATGATATTGATAATATGTTTGAAAAAGAAAATTATCAAAAGAATGAAGAAATCATTGTCAACACGCTTAAAACCAGAAAAGGAGTTTGCAGACATTATGCAGCGGTTTTTGCTGATATAAGCAACAAACTAGGTATAACAACTTATGTTATATCGGGATATACCAAACAAAACAATGAGGTTGATAATATTTCGCATGCATGGTGTGTTGCCTATCTTGATTCTAGTTGGCAGCTATTTGATCCAACCTGGGGGTCGGGAAGTATTTCTAAAAACAAATTTATACGTAATATCAATAATTACTATTATAAAACCAATCCCGAAAAGCTGATTCAATCGCATATGCCCTTTGACCCAATGTGGCAATTATTAAAGTATCCTATTACAAATCAGGAATTTTATGATGGAAAATTTGAAACTGATAAAGACAAACCATATTTCAATTTTAATGATAGTATTGCAGCTTATGAAAAACTATCTAAAGAGGAGCAACTTAAGGCAAGTGCTAACAGAATTGAACAAAATGGTTTAAAAAACGCAATGATTAAAGAAATGTTTCAATACCTCAGCTCGGAAATAGAGAATATTAAAATACTAGAAATCAACAATCGATACAATGAAGCTGTAAATTCTTATAATGAAGCCATTCGTTTATATAATGTTTTTATTAATTTTAAAAACAAACAATTTACACCCTATAAAGAAGATAATGAAATAATACAAATGACCGCTGATGTTGAACTTGCATTGAATAAATCATTAAATAAACTCAACGAAATAAAAAAACCTGACACCCAAACAACAAGATTAATGAATAAAGCTTACAAAAACATAAATGACCTGATTAAAAAAAATAACGAACAAAAGGAATTTGTGGATAAATATTGTAATACATCTAAATCAACACGTAAAACACTATTTTACAAACGATAAAAAGAAAAGCAATCTTGTCTGTACTATATGCCAACAATACCATTTTAAAATACAAAGAAAATTCCTACAATCATAAGCCTAAGCAAAAACGTAATGAAAGTATCTGAGCATAAATCTTGATAAAAAAATACCGAAGTAAAAAATATAGTTCCAATAAAAAAAATCAATTGGATTTCTATTTTTTACTTCGGTAAATTTCAATTATAACTTATTTAAGCGATCTATCTGCTATATTTGTAATAGAACCGAGTTTACACAATAATTAAGGCATTATTTCAGAAACAAAATTATTATTTGAAGTTTCAACTAAGGACATATCACTACCATCAACCAAACCATCTCCATTAACATCTGTAACAACATAACCAATTGTAAAGCTATTATTATCAGTTTCGGTATCAGACATATCGCTTCCATCTACTAAACCATCTTGATTAACATCGCCTGTATAAACGCCATAAATACCAGGTTCTAATTGTATTAGATTATTTCCAAATGCCTGGCTTGCAGAATTTGTGAAATCGTAATTTACCATTGCAGAATTAAATGCTAAAGCAAGACTACTCCAAACGGATATGCTGTTTCTATGCTTTATAACTATATAATATGAATCAGACAAATTAGAAGGAAGTTTAATAGTAAAAGTACCGTCGGTTTGCAAATCAACATTAGAAAAACTTGCCTCAACAATTGAAGTTGTAGCAGAATTATTTAATTCAACCAAAATTTTATCTGCAATATTATTGCCATATTGAGATGCATTTTCGTTTTGAGCTTGATTCATTATACCATTTGATGAATAAAGACCTGCGAGAAAAACTTTCCCTTTAAGTGTTTTACTATAAGGAATTGCAAATCCTGTAATCTCCATTCCATTCTGAAAACTTCCAATTAGGAGCGTATTTCCTGTAGATTTGTTTACCCATCTTAATTCACCAGTGCTTCCGTAAGCTGCCATATATAATTCATTGCTTTCGCGGTCGAATTCCATATCCTGAGCATAACCGGCATTAAAACCAACAGAACCAATTGGCGAAAACAAACCAGTAGTTAAATTGACAATACCCAACTGATCAGAATTAATATCAACAGAATAACATTCTCCGTTGTTATTAATTGCAAGATTAATCAACAATATTCCAGGCAAAGTATTTCCTATTAAAGTAACAGTACCATTTGTCATATTTATAGAATATAAAGAAGATTGAGTAGTTACAGAATTATATGCAACACCATACATGGTAGAATTTACCGAATTATAAGCCAATCCATTAATTGACAAACCCATATCACCAATTATCAACCTTGCACCAGTTGCAGTATCAATACTCATAAAATTATAAGGTGCTAGCGTATTAGTTGCAGTTGCATACCATATTCCGTTAGCCCAAGTACCTGCATTTATTGAAGGTTGAGTAGTTTGATTATCTAAAAGAGTTATAATAGATGGATCGCTCATATTAAATTTAACAGTACCACTAACCGCAGAATTCTGATACGCATAAACGGTTTTATTCAAATTCATTACCTTAATTATTTTGGTAATTTGGTTATTGGTCAAATCCATATCAGTAGCAAGTGTTATTTCTAAATTAGCATTAAAATCTCCAATTTCATTTGGCCAGGCATCAAAACTAACCTGAGTACTAGCATTAGGAGCAAGTGCAGCTATGGTTTTGGTTGAAGTATAAGACCCAATTGTGAGGCTTACATTAAATGATTCGGTATTTATACCAATATTTGAAACAGTGGCTTTAGGTATAGGATTTCCGAGTGCAGTAACCTGATTCAAATCGATACTTGTTGCAGAAATATCATGATCATAGGGAGAAAACACCCTGATATTATCTAAATAAAGATTATTTCCGTATGCACTTACTGCCGTAAACTTAATCATATTAGCAGATGGCGGAAGTGCTATAAACTGTTTACCCCATTGAGATGAAGTTGGAATAAATGCAGATGTTTTTACACCCCCAGTATTCAAAATACCTGATACGCCACCTGGCATATTGAGCAAAAGACTCCAACTTGAACCATAATCGGATGAATAATATATATTTAATTGATCAACTTCGGTTGCATATGTAGCATAAGCAAAGTTAAATGTCAAAGTAGGGTTTGTAAGTGTTGAAATGTCAAAGGGTATTGTTTTTAAATCATAACTACCAGCTGATTGATTGAAAAAATCTGCAATAATAGATGCAGTACCTTCGCCATTTGCACTGGCAGAAGTACTTCTTGACCATGTAAAACTACCATTAACAGCTAAATTAGACCAACAAGCTGGAGGGAAAGTTGAACTTTCAAAGGTCTCGATTAATGGCGTTACAGATGAGCTGCACAAAGTAGAAAAAGTATAAGGACCAACCCAAGTACTATAAGAGCCTCCTCCGCAATTTGATCTTACATAATATGAATATGATGTGGAAGGAATAAGCCCAGTTAGCGTATCTGGATTTGTTGCTACACTTATCATATTTCCAGTTCCTTGAATAAACCCTGTAGTACCATATTCAACTTCCCATGAAGGAGCAAGCCCTGTCCATGATATTTTTGCATTCGTACTTTTTATTTCGCTTACAGTAAGAGCCGAAGGAAGTGGACAAGCAGGAGTTTCTGTAATTGTTACACTGTCAATATAAATTCCATCTTGATCAGGCTGACTATAACAATGCCATCCAACATAATAAGTTCCATTTAATGAAGGAGTAAATGATCCTGAACCTAAAGTGTATGCTGTATTATTGAAATCAATCTGATTAAAAATTGCCGTACTATTCATTCCTGCAGATGTGGCAGAAGTACCCCATTTTACTTCTAATCTTTCTACAAATGTTGCAGATACTGATCTATAATAAAACTTTACATCATAACTTTGTCCAGCATTTAATTCTAAACCTTGTGTAAAAAACCAATCATTCATTGTAACTCCTACAGCACTATAACCTATTGACAATTTTTTTGTTCCGCTATATGCATTTGAAGTGGAAAGAGACCATCTTACATTATCGGTATTGGCATCAATTACAGTTCCACATACTGCTGGATTGTCAAAATTTTCGACAAATGGTATTGATGTACTTGAACAATAAGTGGTTGTATTTGCTACTACTCCACCCGAATAAAAAGAACCATCATATGACCATATTTTGTAATAATATGTAGTATTAGGTATTAATGCTGTATGATTAAACAATGTAGAATTGTTATATTGTAAAACAGTACCTCCGCCTACAATAGCATCGCCCGGATTGTAAATTGTACCATTAACAGGAGCCCCAAATATATTTGATGTATTATAAGCAATTAAAACATTATTTCCATTTGAATTTAATAAATATCCCAAATTAATTTGATTGGGACTTATTGTTGTAGCTGTAAAATTAGCAGGATTATTTGGTCCTGAAAATGCAACTACTTGGGCTTCTATTCCATATTTCAAATTACTTGTGGTTGCCAATTGAACTAATGTTCCTCCTGTAATAGCTGAGGTATAAAAAGTTGAAGTTCTACCCGGAGATTCAGGGAAAGTTCCCAAAGGATAATACTGTGCAGCACCAGGAGTTTGAGCCAATGCTACATAAAAAATTTCATTAGTAAAAACAGGAGGAATTGGAAATGTGAAATTTTTATTTGTACCTAAATCACTAGCTTGAATTATGTAATTTGCAGACTGAGCAACAATAGCTCCAGAACTATTTAGAACTACTGCATAAATTGTATTGCCTGTATTGGATGCTGTATTTGAAATAAATAAATTTGCACCTGGTACTGCTCCTATACCATTCATTGTAAATTTTGAAGCAAATAATCCACCAGTATAGGTCGACGACCAGGTATATCCATAACCACCGCCACCAGTTAAATTATAATTATATTAAAATAAATTATCATTTACACTAACTACTTTACTTAATGAATTATTACTTAACCAGGTTTCACCAGAAATAGCTGATGTTGTAACATTAATATTAACGTCCTCAGTTGTTGTGGGCATCCATCCCGTAAAAGTAAATATTGAAGCTGTATTTGCAGCCATCGAACTAACTGTTTGTGTTTCTGTATATTTAACAATTGTATTTGTAATATCTTTAACTGTCAATATAATATCGAAAGTAGCAGCGGAATTAGAAACATTTGCAACTCTAACATTTATTGGATTTGGAGTTGCAAAAGGGATAGGTATTCTTTCAAGTGAATAAATATTTGTAATATTTGCAACATCATTCATTGAATTATTAACAAACATGGTTGCCGGACGAAAACTTGATACAACCAATGCTGTAGGCAATACGGTTGCGCTTCGTTGTCCATACAAGCTATTTGCCAAACTTGTATTGCAATTTGCTACCAATGCAGTAGTTCCGGCAGTTCCCGGATTGCTAAATTCAAAAGCAACATAAACACCCCCTCCGGTATAAGTAAAAGGTGTGCCTCCAGCAAAATTAACTACATAGCTCCCAACCGTAATAGGAACAGTCCATGCAGCTATATCACTTACCAAGGTAAATCCGGCAGTTGTCCAACTCGAACCCAATTGATAAGTTACATCAGTAGTATTTCTTAACCAAATTTTAAGATTACCTGTTTGGGTTGTACCTCCAGCCGTAGCTATAAGCCAACCTATTGCATCTATGGTATTTCCAGATGGAAATCCGCTATTGCTCATTTCGTTTGCGGTTATCAAATACTGTGTTCTTTGATATTTATGAGCATTTCCAGGTATTCTTGTGTTGCCTGATGTGGAATTATCAGTTGGTAATGCCCATAGTGACATACTCTTGTTTGAGTGATTTATTTCTGATCGCGATACAGCATTTTGATTACTGTAGTTATCACCAAGTTCAGAAACACCTGTATTAGAAACAGGTGCAAATTTAGCATTCTGTCCAAATCCATAAACGGAAATTGAAATTAATAAAAAATAAAATAATAGTTTTTTCATAAAAGATTAATTAATTAACTTGTTTATAAAATGATTGTTTAAAAATATTTGTTTTTAAAAAAAATTAATAGTTTACAAAAATACATTCAAAAAAAGGTAAAATTTACTTTTTTTAAAAAACATTGTTAATAAATGTGAAAAACTTAACTAAAATCAATGCATGAAATTTTTCGAAATTAGGAATTTAATTAAAAATATGCATTTTAATCACCATAAACTATTAATTTAAAACAACTGTTTTTTAAGCAATTACAATGATTATTTTCCTTCAATTTACAATTTAAATTAAAGCTTGGTTGGACTATGAAATTATTCACAAACTCTTAAAAAAATTCGAATAAATAAATTTATTTATTTTAATTTTTAAATCCGCAAATTATTTTTTGTAGTCCACTATTTACATCAGTTTTTATAAAACTTTGATACTATGACAAAAACATGCAACTATCAATTAATAATTTACAATAATAAAAC
>CAZWRD010000129.1:0-8958 GCA_964636105.1 uncultured Bacteroides sp. | reverse complement strand
TTGATGAAGCTTTAAATTGGGCAATTGAACAAGTTAAATAAATTAAAATAAATAAGAAAAAAGGTCATAATGTTTTCATTATGACCTTTTTAATATAATTTTAAAAATTCATATGTATTTCCAATCCAGTTTATATATCTTAGAAATCCTTCGTAAGGTATTACCAATGAGGCTGTATTGATGTTGGGATGAAAACTGATTCTTTCTGCTTTTTGCAGGTTTTCATCTATAAAAACATGTACATGATTTGATTGATCATTTATCAATCCGAAAGGTGAAACAGAGCCGGGAGTTAGGCCTAAATGCTTCATCATGCGTTCATCAGAAGCAAAGCTAATTTTCCCTTGTTTTAGCTTGGTTTCCAGGTCTTTAATTGCCAATGTTTGATAAAATTCGAGTAAAACCAGAAAATGTTTGTTCCCTTTGTGATTTCTGAAAAATAGATTCTTACAATGTGCTGCTTCTATATCCTTCCAATATTGCTGGGCTTCCTTAACTGTTGGAACAGGAGGATGTTCGTAGTAATCAAACTGAATATCTAGTAGTTTAAGTGTTTCGTAAACTTGTGCTTGGCCTTGCATTATGATTGTTTAATTTAATACAATATTTTGCTTTAAGATAATTAAAAAATAAGTTGAAAACCATTATCTTTCCTGTTAAATTTTTCAATTTCCAATTTTAAGAATTTGATTTGCTGTTTTGCAATAAACTCTCTAAAAATATCAGGATTTCCTTTTTCTTCTGTTTCATTTAAACTATCAATGTATTCTGTTCTGTCTTCAGTGAAAATTTTAATTGGTGGATGACCATGGTAAATCTGAATGTAATTCATCAACAATCTTGCAGTTCTGCCATTTCCATCACCAAACGGATGAATATTTACAAAGTTATAGTGCAAATCAGCTGCAAGTTTTAATACATTTATTCCTGATATTGAATCTATTCTATTGTTGGTTGATTCGCAAAGTTGCATTAGTAAACTAGGAACTTTAGAAAAATCTGGAAAGTATTTTTTATCAACATAAACCTGAGCAAGTCGTAAATCACCTTCGGAAGTGTTAAATGAACCGATTATTGTGTTTACTAAAGCACCTGTGTTTTGCATAACCAAGGCTCCGGTTTTTTTTATTAAATCCAAACTTAATTTTGATTTTAATTTTGCTTCATTATTAATATATTGATAAGCAGCAAAATGATCTTTTAACATTAAATGATCTTTCAAAGGCTTTCCTTTTGCAGTTATATCATTCTCAATTAATATTCTGCTATCGGTTTCGTTTAATGAACAACCTTCAATTTTTGTTGAATGCCAAATTATAGAAATCATACTAAATTTCTCGTAATCGATAATATTTCGTACATTTAATTTTTGATATTCATAGCTTAAATCTTGTAGTTCTTGCCAAATCATTTCCGTTAGTTTAAAGATATTTATGCAAAAGTACTAAAAAATAAAATAATCATTAAAACCTAAAATGTTTTTTGATTGTTGGCATCTTTTTCTTTATTTCAATGCTTCAAACATTATTTCCACAGGATGAAATGCTTCTCTGCCTGTTCCGTCTTTAATCTGGCAACGGCAACTGGTTCCCATTGCAGCAATGCTTGTTTCTGTTGGCGTATTTCTGACGGCAGGAAACAATATCAATTCACCCACCTGCATCGAGAGTTCATAATGTTCTTTTTCGTAACCGAATGAACCTGCCATACCACAACAACCTGAAGGTATTTCCTCAATATTGTAATTTTCTGGGTAACTCAACATTTTCTTAGTTGGTAGGGTAGAGGCTATCGATTTTTGTTGGCAATGACCGTGAAGTTTTATATTGCGTGCTTCTTTGGTAAAACTATTTTTATCGATTTTGCCCTTTTCAATTTCGCGAACAAAAAATTCATCGAACAACAATGCGTTTTTAGCAAGTGCTTTGGCCGTTGATTTAAGATCTTTTCCAACCAAATCAGGATATTCGTCTCTGAAACTGAGAATTGCCGATGGTTCAATTCCAATCAGTGGCGTTTCTTCCGAAATTAAATCCTTTAAATACAATACATTCTGAATAGCAATTTTTCTGGCAGTTCTAATTAGTCCTTTTGAAAGAAAAGTTCGTCCACTTACCAGATGTTTCGGAATAACAACTTCATATCCAAGTTTTTCCAGTAATCTGATGGCTTTGATTCCGATGTCAGATTCATTAAAATTGGTAAATTCATCAGCAAATAAATATACTTTTCCATGTTTTACATTTGAGGTTGTTGTATTCTTTCTTGCCCAATTTCTCAATGTAGTTTTTGAAAGTAAAGGAATATCTCTTTTTTGCGAAAATCCCAAAATAGATTTGGCAATGCTAGATGTAAAAGCGTTACTCATAAAGAAATTGGTGATAGGTCTGAAAATCATTCCAATTGCATTGATGTGAGATATATATGCAATTGCTCGTGTTCGGAGTGGAATGCCATTTGCATCATAAAAATGTTGTAAAAACTCAGCTTTTAGCTTGGCAACATCCACATTGGATGGACATTCGGATTTGCAACCTTTGCACGATAAGCACAAATCAAAAACTTCATAAATCTCTTTATGATCAAAAGGATTTGATTTGGTTGAGTTTGTCAGAAAATCGCGAAGAATATTAGCACGGGCTCTCGTAGTAGCGTTTTCATTACGGCTTGCCATAAAACTCGGACACATGGTTCCACCTATAATCTCCGATTTGCGGCAATCGGCCGAACCATTGCAACGTTCAGCTGCTTGCAAAATGTTTTCATTTTCACCAAAATCGAAAATGGTTTCAAATTTGCGTTGAGGCTTACCTGGCTCATAACGCAAAAATTGATTCATGGGAGGTGTATCCACAATTTTGTTGGGATTAAAAATATGATTTTCGTCCCAGCATTCTTTTATCTGTTTGATAATCTGATAATTCTTTTCTCCTATCATTAACGGAATAAACTCTCCTCGCAATCTGCCATCGCCATGTTCGCCACTTAATGAACCTTTGTATTTTTTTACCAATTTGGCTGTTTCAAGTGCTACAGTATGAAATAATTCCACATCTTTCGGATCTTTCAGATTCAAAACTGGACGAAGATGCAATTCGCCGGTGGCTATGTGAGCATAATATACACAATTGAGGTTGTATTTCTTCAGAATCTCCTGAAATTCATCAATATATTCGGGTAATACATCAGGATTTACTGCGGTATCTTCAATTACAGGAACCGGCTTAGCATCACCGGGAATATTTGATAATATCCCTAAGCCCGCTTTGCGTAAGTTCCATACTTTTTTAACATCATCGCCAAAAACCAATGGAAAGTGATAGCCAAAACCCGCTTCACGCATTTCACTTTCAAGATTTTCGGCAGCATTCATAATTTCATCTTTGCTGTTCATGGCAAATTCAACAATAAGCATGGCAGCAGGGTTGCCTTCGATAAAAAAACGATTTTTGCTTTGTTCTATATTGTCTTTAGTCAAATTCATTATTACATCGTCCATCAATTCGATGGCAACGGGTTTGTGTTTTAAGGCAATAATATTTCCTTTTAAAGCATCTTTAAGTGTATGACAATGAATGCAAACCAAAGCAATTTCTTTGGGTGGCAAAGGAACAAGATTTAGCTTGATTTCGGTTGAAAAAGCTAAAGTTCCTTCGGAACCAGCCAGTAATTTAGCAAAATTAAATTTCTCGCCATTCTCAGTAAATGGTTGCATATCCATAAGCAAATCAATAGCATAACCTGTGTTCCTTCTTTCTAATGATTTGTCAGGATATTGTGCTGTAATTTCTGCCTGATTTTCTTTAATTGATAAGACTTCATTAATCTGACGATAGATTTTGTTTTCCAGCGTATTTCCATCAAGTTTTTTATCAAATTCTTCTTTGCTAAGTGCTTTAAATTCAACGTCAGAACCATCGCTTAAAAATGCTTTGATTTCTAATGTATGTTCTCGGGTACTTCCGTAAATAAGCGAATGTGCTCCGCATGAGTTATTTCCGACCATTCCGCCTATCATACAGCGGTTTGAAGTAGAAGTTTCGGGTCCGAAAAACAAGCCGTTTTTGGCAACTATTTTATTCAGTTCGTCCAAAACAACACCAGGTTCAACACGTACCCAATGTTCTTTCTCATTGATTTCCAGTATGCGGCACATGTATTTTGAAACATCTACAATAACACCACTACCCACAACCTGTCCGGCAAGTGAAGTACCGGCAGTGCGAGGAATTAAAGGAATTTTGTTTTCATTAGCAAACTTTATCAAAAGGGCTATATCTTCCTTGTCTTTAGGACGCACAACTGCCATTGGCATTTCGCGATAAGCGGATGCATCGGTAGCATATAGCAAACGCATGGTTTCTGATGTGTAAATATCTCCTTTAAATGCTGGTTTAAGGTCGTATAATTTTAGATGTATATGTTGTGTATTCATATTATTTGTCGTAATATCAGTAAAATAAAAAATAAAACTTTTCTAAATTTTGACGCTACTAAATTAAAGAAATTTTATCATTTCGTTATTAATTAAATATTGAAAAAAATGCTGAAAAATATATTGATATATTTTATTTTTTTTTGTATATTTGTAAAGGAATAGTTAATAAGGAAATTTGTTTGTGATGTAAATTACCTATTTAATTTGTATTCAGAACTATAAGTCATATTTGTTGATGTATTTTGCATTAAAACTGCTGTATGTTATTCAAATATTTACATAATAACTAATCAATTAAGTTTTTTTGCAATGGAACTTATGAAAAAAAAAGCAGAAGATTTAACAAACATTTCTGCAAAGATTTTGATGAAACGAGCCTTGAGAATACATTTTCTCTCAGGAGGATGTATATATGGAAAGTTTGCCAAAAGTTTCCAGAGAAATGAACAAAAGAATGATTTACAACAATACAATTTTAACATACCGAAGGAAGATTTTTAAAGTAAATCTAAAAGCTTAAATATAATTAAGTAATTGAAATCCAGTATTAAGTAAATAGATTTTAATAAAATTAAAAATTACGAATTGAAATGAATAAGAAATGTAATTTGGAGAAAAATTTACATTTGTTTTACGTTTTTTTATAAACAATTTAATGAAATTAATGATCACCAAACAATTATACTGCTTATGATTTTGAAAAATGATGAAAAAGAAACATCATCAAAGATGTTATTAAATAAGTTTACATTGTCATTTAAAGATGAAAATGAGAAAAAATTTCAAATGAAATACTTTCAGGATTCTCTTATTCAATTCAGGGTATCTTTTATTATAGTGATTTTTTTATATGGTGTCTTTGGTTTTCTCGATACGATGCTTGCAAAAGAATATATTCCTAGTTTTCATATGATTAGGTATGCAGTTGTGATCCCATTTTTTTTATTTACTTTGGTTTTCTCCTTTCATAAGAATTTTAGTAAAATATGGCAGTATTTATTATTTGTATGCTTTATAATAGGAGGTGCAGGTATTGCGATTATGACCTTATTATTGCCCGAAAATTATGAGTATTATGCTGGTTTGATGTTGGTTTTTTCTGCCGGTTATTTTTTTATTAAACTCCGTTTTACATTGGCAAGTATAGCTGGTTGGCTTACACTACTTTTTTTCAACATCGGCGCTTTTAGCTTTTCCAGAATAGAACCCATAATGATCTTGTTTAATAATTTCTTTTTTATATCAGCAAATATAATTGGAATGTCAGCTGCATATTATATTGAATATTATTCAAGAAGAGATTTTTTTATGAACCAGCAATTAGACCATCGTAATGCAGAGATTTTAGAATCAAACTTAAGTCTGGAAACTAAAGTTGTTGAACGAACTAAAGAATTGATAATTGCCAAAGAAAAAGCGGAGGAAAATGAAAAACAATTTAAGCAAATTATTGAATCACAAGCAGAAGGTATTGGTTTTGTTAATCAAAATGAAATATTTGAATATGCAAATTCAGCATCAGAAAAAATATTTGAAGTAAATACAGGTGAACTTATCGGAAGCTGTCTTTTAGATTTTCTCGAAAAGGAAGATATTGATAAATTAAATCAGCAAATTGATAATAGAATTGAAGGAAATACAAATACTTATGAATTAAAAATTATAACGAAAAAGAACAACACCAAATATATTCTAGTAAGTGCCACCCCAAAATTTGATGAAAACAAAACCTATTTAGGAGCATATGGTGTTGTAAGAGATATAACTGATAGAAAACTAATTGAATTAAATTTTAATCAACAATTATATTTCACTAAAGCCTTAAATGAAATAGCAGAAGTAATTGTAGGAAATGACAATACGAACGATTTATTAGAGGAAAGCAACAGGATTATTGGTGAAACTTTAAAATTAGACAGGTCATTAATTTATGAAATATCATTTGAAAAAATGTATATTTTTGGTTTATGCGAATGGTTAAAAGAAACACATCCTGATATTGAAGCTACTAAGAATACTTACCCACTTGAAATGTTTTTGAGTCCGTTTACCGAAATAAGAAACACTCAAAAATATCTGATTAGCCATTTTAATGAGGTAAATAAAATATTTGAAAAAGATGAATCTGCAAAAACACTTCACCAATTTTTTAAAATTAAGAGTTTAATATGGTATCCATTTGCTTTTAGCAATCAGGGTTATTATTTATTTACTTTAAATCAGATTCTTGACAAAAGAGAATGGACTACAGCTGAAATTGGGTTTCTCGAATCGGCAGCCAAACAGTTAAGCTTAGCCTTGTTGAAGATTAAATTGTTAGATGATCGCAAAAAGGCTGAAATCCAACTGAAAATCAATGAAGAACGATTTAAAAATTTATTTGATTATAGCCTGAATGGAGTCAGGATTACAAACAAAGAAGGAATTGTTATTGATCAGAATCCTGCAATGGCAGAAATTACAGGTATGATAAGAGAAAATATAATAGGGAAATTTATTTGGGATGTTATTTATAATCAGGCTCCTATAAATCAAAGAATACCTGAATTGTATGAAAGAATTAAAAAAATAACTTTACAGATTCTCAAAGATGAAAAGCTTCCGGATGAATGGGTATCCTTGGTAAATGAATTACAACATACTGATGGGAGTTTAAGAACTATAAAGTCGAATTATTTTATCGTTAAATCTGATATTGAAACTCTTTATTATACAGTTATACAAGATATTACTGAACTCAAAAATGCAGAAAATGAACTAAAAAAACAGATTCAACTCCGTCAGTTTCTATCAGAAATTGCATCGTCTTACATCAATCTATCTATAGATGATATGGAAGTGGAAATAAACGATTCGTTAGCAAAAATTGGTAAATTTGTGAATACTGATCGGACTTATATCTTCAGTTATGATGCCGAAACTGAGATTTGCTCCAACACTTATGAATGGTGTGCCAGTGGAATAAATCCTCAAATAGCTGATTTGCAAAATATTCCGCTTGGAAAAGATTGGATAGTAACATTTGCTAAAGGAAATCCAATATATGTACCAGATGTTTCTGCACTTCCCGAAGGATATACAAAAGAGATACTTGAATCTCAGGGAATTAAAAGCTGTTTGGTAATTCCAATGATGAATCAGGGTGAATGCATTGGTTTTGTTGGTTTCGATTCAGTAAAACAGCATTATCAGTTTTCAGATACTGAATTACAATTGCTTAATCTTTATACACAAATGATGGTAAACATCGTTCTCCGAAAACAAAATGAAATGGATTTGATTAAAGCTACTCAAAAAGCAGTAGAAAGTGATAGATTAAAAACTGCATTTCTTCACAATATTTCTCACGAAATACGTACTCCATTTAATGGGATATTGGGGTTTTTACAATTTATACAGGATGATGATATTGCTGATGATCAGAAAAAAGAATTTTTCAATATTATCAACCATAGTTCAACAAGATTGATTAATACGATCAACGACATTGTTGATATTTCTCAAATTCAAGCTGGTCAAGCTATATTAAAAATGTCAAATGTAAACTTAAAAGCTATTTTTGATAATCTTACAGAATATTTTATACCATTAGCTCATAATAAGGATATTGAGCTAAAATTCAATATTGATGAGTTAAATAAAAAAATGGAAGTAAAAACTGACGGAGAAAAACTAAAATCAATTCTTTCATTTCTAATTGATAATGCTATAAAATTCACTAACAAAGGTAGTGTTGAGTTTGGTTTAATTTCAAATATTCAAACACAAGACTTAATTAAAATAGATGAAAATATACTTTGTTTTTATGTAAAGGATACGGGTGTTGGAGTTCCGAAAAACAAGCAAACCCTTATTTTTGAAAAGTTTATGCAAGCAGATGTTTCTGATACTAGAGCTTATGAAGGAAGTGGTTTAGGACTTTCAATTGCGAAGGCTTATGTTGAAATGCTTGATGGAAGTATTTGGCTTGAAAGTGAAGTAAATAAAGGTAGCTGTTTTTATTTTACAATTCCACTAAACCTGATTAGTAATAAAGAAACGCTGTTTTCTGATGTAACTTATACTAAATTAACAGATAAGATTGATAGTGAGTTGAAAATACTTATTGTTGAAGATGATATAACTTCTATTGATTTTATTAAAATAATACTTAGAAATAATTACAATCAATTTTTTGTAGCAAATTCTGGCAATCAAGCTATTGAAATATTTAAAAGTAATCCGGATATTGATTTAATACTCATGGATTTAAAAATGCCTGATATGAATGGATATAAGGCAAGCAAACAGATTAAACTACTAAATAAAGATGTGATTATCATAGCCCAAACTGCATATGCTTTAACTGGCGACAGGGAAAAAGCAATAGAAGCAGGTTGTGATGATTACATAACAAAACCAATTAAAAAAGAGGAATTGCTGGGATTAATTAAAAAGTATTTTAATAAATAAAAGCAATTAAACAAAAAAAATCATTTAAATATATTTGCTATGAACTTAAATGACAAAAGCAAAGAAGA
>CAZWRD010000128.1:0-8967 GCA_964636105.1 uncultured Bacteroides sp. | reverse complement strand
AATAGTAAAATGGTTTGGTGCATTACGTCCTACTGACTTAAATTCATTCTAATCAGACATATAGTATTAATTAATGATATAATAATATATTAAATCAATGAGTATGAAAAAATTATATAGTTTATTAATTCCGGTGGTTTTAATAACTTTATCAATCATAAATTCAAATGTTGCATTTGCAGGAAACGAAGACCGTGCAGGTCAGGCAGGTGCGTCTGAATTACTAATTAATCCCTGGGCCCGTAGTTCGGGCTGGGGTGGCGTTAATACTGCCAATGGTCGTGGATTAGATGGAAGTTTTACTAATATTGCTAGTTTGGCCTTTACCGAAAAAACTGAAATCGTTTTTTCTCAAACACAATGGTTAAAAGGTTCTGATATTAATATCTCTACTTTTGGTTTTTCACAAAAAGTTGGTGAAACAGGTGTTTTAGGTATGAGTGTAATGGCAATGTCTTTTGGCGATATGATGATTAGAACAACCGAACAACCTGAAGGTGGTATCGGTACTTTTAGTCCTTCATTTATAAATATTGCAATTTCTTATGCTAAAGTATTCTCAAATAGTATTTATGGAGGTGTTAGTTTGAAAATTATCTCTGAATCTGTTGCAGATGCTGGTACTCAAGGTGTAGCTATTGATGCTGGTATTCAATATGTAACTGGTCCTACTGATAATATTAAATTTGGTATTTCAATGAAAAATGTTGGTCCAACTTTAAAGTTTTCAGGTGATGGTTATTCTTTTGCTGGTACACACAATGGTTCTTTTATGTCGCATACAATTGAAGAAAGAGGTGCAGAATTTGAATTGCCTTCTTTAATTAATATTGGAGCTGCTTATGATTTTAATATTAATGAAGATCACAGACTTACATTTGCTGGAAATTTTACTTCTAACTCCTTTTCTAATGATCAATATATCTTAGGTGCTGAATATGGTTTTATGCAGTATTTAATGTTGAGAGGTGGTTTTGTTTATGAAGATGGTATTTTTGAAAAAGAAACTCGAAAAACTGCATTAACTGGTGCTACTGCTGGATTTTCTATTCAAGCACCTTTAAATAAAGAAAAAGGTTCTACTTTTTCAATAGATTATTCTTACAGATCTACAGATCCATTTCAAGGTGTTCACACTATTGGTGCTCGTATTAATCTGTAATACAATATTTTTACATTTAGGTTAATCCTTATTTAGTAAATTTACAAAGGACCCTTTTTAATTAAAGGGTCTTTTGTATTATAACAATTTAAATGAATTATAATTATGTCTAATATTTCTTATTATAGTCAGGAAGGCTTAGATAAGCTTAAAGAAGATTTAAATCATCTAACAACAGTTGAACGTCCTAACATTTCTAAAATGATAGCTGAAGCTAGGGATAAAGGTGATTTATCTGAAAATGCCGAATATGATGCTGCTAAGGAAGCTCAGGGTTTACTTGAAATTAAAATTTCTAAACTTCAAGAGTTGATTCGTAATGCACGTTTGCTAGATGAAACAAAATTAGATGTTTCTAAAGTTTTACTTTTTTCCACAGTTACAATTAAAAACTTGAAAAATAATGCTTTAATGAAATATACAATTGTTCCGGAAAGCGAAGCTGATTTAAAGAGTGGCAAACTTTCAGTTACATCTCCTATTTCTAAAGGTATTTTAGGTAGAAAATTAGGAGATAAAATTGATGTTCAGGTTCCTGCTGGTATTATTCCTTTCGAAATTATTGAGATTTCACGTGTTAATTAATTCTTTTTATGGCAAGTGTTTTTACAAAAATTTTAAGTGGCGAAATAGCTTCATATAAAATTGCTGAAGATGACAATTTTTATGCTTTTTTAGATATTTTCCCATTAGCTAAAGGGCATACTTTAGTTATACCCAAAAAAGAAACTGATTATATTTTTGATATTGATGATAATCATTATCAAAAATTATTTCTATTTGCAAAAAAGATAGCAATTTCTATTGGGAATGTTATTCCATGTCAAAAAGTTGGATTAACAGTAATAGGTCTTGAAGTTCGGCATGCTCATATTCATTTAATCCCTATAAATTCTATTTATGACATGGATTTTAAAAGAGATAAGTTAAAACTGGAAAAAGAGGAATTTATAGCTATTGCAGAAAAAATATCATCTGAATTTAATAAGTTATAAATATACGTTATATTAAGTAATGATGTTTTCGAATATGGTAAAATAGCTAACCAAAAATCCGCTAATTTAAAGCGGTTTTTTTATTATTTTATCTGGATTTTTGCTTACAAAACTAGCCCATCCGCTAAATGATTGATTATCATTATTTATGTCTCTTTGAAAGTAATGACATACAGCAGCAGCTAATCCATCTGTTGCATCAAGATGTTTTGGAAGTTCATTGAAATTAAGTAAACGTTGTAACATAGCTGCTACTTGCTCTTTAGATGCATTTCCGTTGCCTGTAATCGATTGTTTTATCTTTTTGGGAGAATACTCAAAGATGGGTATTGAACGAAATAATCCCGCTGCCATAGCTACTCCTTGGGCTCTGCCTAATTTTAGCATGGATTGAACGTTTTTTCCGAAAAATGGTGCTTCCAATGCCATTGCATCAGGATTGTGTTTTTCAATGAGTTGCAAACAAGTTTCAAAAATTTTTTTTAATTTTAACGGATGATCAGAAAATTTGTCTAATTTTAGCACGTCTAATGTAATGAGTTCGATTTTATTTCCTTTTTGTAAAATAACTCCGTAACCCATTATGGTAGTACCTGGGTCAATTCCTAATATGATTTTTTCTGTTGGCAAAATATTTGTTTAAATGTTTAAAAATACAAAATTAAATAAAACTTACAATTTTATACTCAGATTTGTAATTATTTCTGTTTCTTATTCTTATATTGTTTATCAATTGATTGAAAATGAAAATTATAAGAAAGCATTCTCTTTTTTTTATTTAAAAAATTCAATTTTACATTCGATATTCATATTGTTGTTTGTTTTTGTTTTAATGCTAATTAATTGGAGTATTGAGGCTTATAAGTGGCGTTATTTGATAAAGAAGATTGAGAATATTAGTTTTTTTAAAGCAATTACAGCTATTTTAGCTGGTTTAAGTGTAAGTACTTTTACTCCAAATAGGATAGGTGAGTTTTTAGGTAGGGTTTTTATTTTAAATAAAACCAATCCTTGGAAAGCGATTTTTATTTCTACTTTATGTAGTATGAGTCAGTTGCTTATAACTTTGTTTGTTGGTTCTGTAAGTTTAATTCTTTATATTTTTAAATATATTATAGTATTAAATCTTTTACCAAATTATATTTTATATTTATTTGTTTTGGTGTTGATTGTCATTAATTTAATTCTATTATCTCTCTTTTTTAATGTTTCATTTATCAGTAAATTTATTGTTCATTTTATTCCTAATAGGTGGAGAAAAATAAGAAATTATTTTAAAGTTTTTTCTTTTTTCTCATTCAATGAATTAAGAAATGCTTTGATAATGAGTTTTGTAAGGTATCTTGTGTTTTCTTTTCAGTTTTTTATTTTACTCAAATTTTTTGGTTTACCAATTTCTTTTATTGAAGGGGTTTTTCTTATTTCTTTAATTTATTTTATAATTTCTGCAATTCCGAGTATAGCTTTAGCAGAATTGGGAATTAGGGGTTCTGTTGCTGTAGGTGTTTTTAGTTATTATTTTAATACAAGCTTAAATTTTAATTATAATTTTAATTTCGAGGTAATTGCCGCTACTTCAATTTTGTGGATTATAAATCTGGCAATTCCTGCTTTTGTTGGGAATGTTTTTGTGTTAAAGCTAAAGTTTTTTAAAGAAAAAGATTAATTTTTATGTCGATTTTCATTATACTTATCATTTTCTTTTATTTAATCTTGATTTTAGGTTTTACTTTTTATTTTAAAAAAGCGATATCTATTAATAATACCTTCGAATTAGTTCGTAATATTCATTTAAGTGTTATTGTTCCTGCGCGTAACGAAGCTCATCAGATTCCTTTTCTTTTAGATTCAATTCTTAAACAGAATTATAAAAAGCAGTTTTTCGAGCTTATTATTGTGGATGATGCTTCTACAGATAATACTTCGGAAGTTATTAATAGTTTTATAAGTAAACATGCTGATTTTAATATTAAACTGCTTAAAATTGAAGAGGATATTTTTAACCCAACATTTAAAAAGAATGCCCTTACTAAAGCAATTCATATTGCTGAGGGTGAATTAATAATAACTACTGATGCCGATTGTGTTTTTGGACCAGATTGGTTAGAAAGCATTGCGAGTTATTATTCAGTTAATCAATTTAAATTCATAATTGGGATGGTTGCTTATCATAATGATAGTAATGTATTTATGAAAATGCAACATCTTGAGTTTTTAAGTTTGATAGCAACTGGAGTTGGTTCATTACGAATGGGTTATCCTATAATGTGCAATGGTGCTAATTTAATATTTCAGAAAAAAATATTTATAGATATTGATGGTTATAAATCTGATAAGAATATCGTTTCTGGTGATGATGTTTTGTTTATGTTAAAAGTTAAACAACATTATGGAAAATCAAGTATTTCTTATTTAATTGATAAAAAGTCCATTATATATACCTCAGCTTCTAAGACGTTAAATGAATTTGTAAATCAACGAATTAGGTGGGCTTCTAAATCAAAAGTTTATAGAGATTTTCCAATTTTAATTGTTGCAGCTATTGTGTTTTTATTTAATTTTTCAATCGGATTGTGTTTTGTAAATAGTATAATATCTGTTAATTATCTTTATTGTGCTTTGTTTTTGCTATTAGTAAAATCAATAATTGATTTTCCAATTTTGTTTTTGATATCAAATTATATAAATCGCAAAGATTTGTTATATTTTTATATTCCTTTGCAATTTTTGTATTTTCCTTATGTCTTGATAATAGGGGTTTTATCATTTTTTAAACCTTACAAGTGGAAAGGCAGAATTGTAAAGATTTAATTTAGTTTTCAACTATAATTTGTGCAGTTACTCTGCTTTTTTGTTCAAGCAATACTCTTCTATTACTTACAATCTTGTCAATAATATTTTGATTATAATGTCTGATTGTAATTAAATCAAGATTTTTGTTGTATTTTACTTTAAATTTTTGTTGCAAATCAGTAATTAAATTATCAAAATGTCTATTATCTGCATCCATACAAATAGAAAAACTAATTGCAGAATTCTGCATCAGATTTATTTTTATTTGATTATTTGTAATAATGTTAAAGATTTCAGAAAGGTTTTCTTCAGCAATAAATGAAAAATCTTTTGGCGAGATGGAAACCAAAGCTTGTTTTTGTTTGAAAATAAAAGATGGAATTATATCTTCTGTTTTTTCAATATTAGAAATGATAGTTCCTTCTTTTTCCGGGTTCATAAATGATTTTACATAAAGTGGTATATTTTTGTTTTGTAGTGGTTTAATGGTTTTTGGGTGAATAATTGTAGCTCCATAATATGCAAGTTCAATAGCTTCTCTGTATGATATGGCATCAAGTTTATGCGTATCTTTAAAAAATTTCGGATCCGCATTAAGTACACCAGGTACATCTTTCCAAATTGTCATTTCATCCGCGTTAAGTCCAAACGCAAAAATTGCGGCCGAATAATCAGATCCTTCCCTCCCAAGCGTTACCGTATGATTTCCTCTTCCACCTCCAATAAAACCTTGAGTAATAATTAAATTGTTTGTATTCTTTAAAAAAAATGGTAAAACGTTTTGTTTGATACAACTTCCTGTAAAAATCCAATCTACTTTGCCTTCGCGGTAAGTTAAATCAGTTCTTATAATTTCGCGTGCATCTAACCATTTATTGCTTATGTTAATATATGATAAATAGTTACTTATAATTCTTGTTGAAATGATTTCACCATATGATACAATTTGGTCATATTCAAAATCGAAATTATTAGTAGGCGAAGTGATGATTTTTTTGTAAAGTTGATTAAAAACTTCTGAAATATGATTTAATATAAGATTCGATTTATCTTCAAATAGTTCATTTACAATATTGAAATGATAGTCTTTAATTTCTTCATAGATAAAATCTTTTTTATTTGATTTGTTGAAAAATTCAAAAGCCAGATTTTCTAAGGCATTTGTGGTTTTACCCATAGCAGAAATTACAGTTAGTATATTCTCATTTTTATATTGATTTAGAATTTTTGCTATATTTTTTACAGCAGATGAACTATTTACAGAAGCTCCACCAAATTTAAAAACCTTCATATTTAAAAATTTAAAACGCAAAAGTAGTGAATTTTAGTATTATTATTTCATTTTTTTACAATAAGCTATTTCGAGTATTTTTATTTTTCTTCTTTATTTTATTTAACTTTGCAGCATGATTTCAATAGAGAATACAATTATATCAGACGACCTAAAAGAACTTTGTTTTGTTTGTGATTTAAAAAAATGCAAAGGCGCATGTTGTATTGAAGGAGATGCTGGTGCACCAATGGAAGCTAGCGAAATTAGCATTTTAGAAGATGAAATTGAATTGATTAAACCATATATGACAGAAGCGGGCATAGCTGCTGTTGAAAATAGTGGAGTTTTTGATTATGATGAATGGGGAAATTTTGTAACTCCATTAGTAAATCATCGCGAATGTGTTTTTGTTTATTTCGAAGATGATATTGCCAAATGTGCTATTGAAAAAGCTTGGGAACAAAAAAAAATTGAATTTCAGAAACCTATTTCTTGCCATTTATATCCAATAAGAATCCAAAATTATAAAGATTTTGATGCAGTAAATTACCATAAATGGCAAATTTGTGACAAAGCAATAATACATGGTAAACGATTGGATGTTAAGCTTTTTGAATTTTTGAAGGAACCATTGATTAGGAAATACGGCAAAAAATGGTATAAGGAGTTAGAAATTGCGTATAAAAATAAGTAAATTAAGTTTTAGTGAAATAAATAAAATTTATATATTTGCAAATAATTGGGGCGTTAGCTCAGTTGGCTAGAGTGTCAGACTGGCAGTCTGAAGGTCATGGGTTCGACTCCCATACGCTCCACTCTAAAAATTAAGCTGTTACATATAAAAATGTAGCGGTTTCTTTTTTGTGATGTAGTTTTGTGGTGTAATTTTATATCATTTTTCAAATACTCTGAATTTATTTCTACTTACATCTTCAGTAATTGATTTTACAATATCTTTATCGTTGACATAATGATTTAGTGTTATGTGTTTATTCCTGTGAAATTACGTTTAAATGATGTTAAGAATTGTTATTGTCAAAATCAAAACGATGTAATAAGAAAGAATACAAAATCAAAACAAAGGTATTAAGGCAAATTGTTATTTTAGTATGCCTAATTGAGATTTTAAAATCATTTCTATTTTGCGTTCATTTTTTATATTGTTTATAACATTGCGTTCGTTTTTCTTGTTTCCCGTTTAATTTTTGTATATTTGCAACCAATTTATTGCGTAAATTTTTAATAAAAACTAATGAATAGCGTTCGTTTTTCAATTCAAGCAACTATTTTTCATGGAAGAAATCTTCCAGAAGAAGGTACAATTATTGGTTATGGTGCACTAATAGAATATTATCAACTAGAAATGCCTTTACCTTTCAAAATAACATTAATTAGTCAGAAAAATAGGAAATATGAAACCAAAGAATGGAAAGTGTATCCACCCAAATATAAGCCCGAAGAATCACTTTATAAACATTTGACATTTGCTTTAAAATACGAAGGAATAAATTTATTATTTTTTAAAAAGCTATTCAACAGAATCAAAAGCGAAGAAATTTTAGCTTGTATTCAAGAAGAACCTAGCGGAATTTACTCCCGAAAATTATGGTTTTTATATGAATTCCTGTTAAAAAAGCAATTACCGCTTAATGATGCAGATATTAAAATAAAATATACAAAAATACTTGATGAAAAAATTCAGTATTCATTAAATAAAGGTATAAACTCTCCAAGACATCGTATTATAAACAATCTGCCAGGGACAGTTCATTTTTGCCCTTTAATTTATAAAACTGAGAAACTTGAAAATTACATTAAAGAAGATTTTGCTAATAAAAAACAAATATTTTTACAAAGAATACACAAAGAAGTATTGCAAAGAGCATCTGCTTTCTTGTTATTGAAAGATTCTAAAGCTTCTTTTTCCATAGAGGGGGAGAGTCCTAAAAGCAAAAGAGCTGCTCGATGGGGACAAGCTATAGGTCAGGCTGGCATGAGAGAATTGGACTACAATGAATTTATACGATTACAACAAATAGTAATTGAAAATCCTAGATTTATTGAATTAGGTTATCGTAAAAAAGGTGGTTTTGTTGGAGTTCATGATCGTAACACAGGTGAACCTATTCCAGATCATATCTCTTCACGCTATCAAGATATTGTTAATTTAATGAATAGTCTTGTAGAAACTCAAGTATTATTGCTTGAAAAAGATATGGATGCAGTATTGGCAGCGACTATTATTGCATTTGGTTTTGTATTTATACACCCGTTTGAAGATGGTAATGGACGTATTCATCGCTATCTGATACATCATATTTTAGCAAAGAAACAATTTACTCATCAAGGTATTATTTTTCCAGTATCTTCTTCTATTCTAGATCATATCGATGATTATAGAAAAGTACTGGAAACCTATTCATTACCAATTCTAGAATTTATTGATTGGAAAGAAACAGAAGATCATAATGTAGAAGTAATAAATGAAACAATAGATTATTATAGTTACTATGATGCAACAAAACAAGCTGAATTCCTATATGACTGTGTCAATGACACCATACAAAATATTATTCCTAAAGAAGTAGATTATATTATCAAATATGATGTCTTTAAAAAATATATGGACGAAGAATTCGAAATACCTGACAAAATGTTGGCTTTACTTGTAAGATTTTTAGAACAAGGAGATGGCAAAATATCTAAAAGAGCAAGAGAAAAAGAACTTATAGAATTCACAAATG
>CAZWRD010000127.1:0-8976 GCA_964636105.1 uncultured Bacteroides sp. | reverse complement strand
AAAGCAGGGTGAAAAATTAATTTATTAAAGTAAACAAATTTAACACCCCACCTGTTAGGGTTTGTTGTAATGTATTTATTTACAATTTATTCCAAGCTTCCTACTTCTTTTTCTACTTCATTGAGAATTTCGCAGGATTTTACCAATGCCTTCATCGTATTATGATCTTTATATAAAGGACGGTCAATATCAAGGAATTCAACATGGCGACGAACCACTTCTTTGGCTTTTTGAACCCCTTTTCCAAAATTATATTCTCTGAAATCCAATGCCTGTGCAGCAGCCATAAATTCAATCCCTAATATTCCGTATGCATTGTCGAGTATCTGGAAATTTTTCAATGCGGTATTCATACCCATCGAAACAAAATCTTCCTGATCGGCAGCAGCAGGTATAGATTGTACTGATGCTGGAGCTGATAATATTCGTTGTTCAACAATTAAAGTATCAGCCGTGTATTGACTAAGCATTAGTCCTGAAAACATACCAGCACCTTTGGTTAAAAATGGTGGCAAACCAACACTTAAAGCAGGGTTGTTCAATCGGTTCATACGTCTTTCTGACATTACGCTAACCATGGTAATACAATAACCAGCCATATCCATAGGAACTGCAACAGGTGATCCCTGAAAATTAGCTCCTGATAATTGCAAATCTTCATCAGGGAAGAAAATTGGGTTATCCCCTACTCCATTCAGTTCTATTTCAACCTGCGAACGTGCATAAGCCAATGCATCATGCGCAGCACCAATTACTTGCGGTGTCGAACGCATTGAATAAGCATCCTGAACTTTGCATTTTACAGTACCCAAATGCAAATCGCCACCACTTACACATTTTAAAATAGTAGCAGCACTACGGATTGCACCTTTAAAACCTCTTATTTCGTGTAATTTAGGGTTATAAGGTCGCATATTTGCTTTCATAGCTTCCAATGACATAGATGCAGCAATTTCAGCTTGTTTCAACCAATTATTGGCATCATATAAAAACAAGGCACTCATCGCTGTTAAAACATTCGAGCCATTGATAGTTGCCAAACCATCTCTGGCTTGAAGTCCTGGAATTGGAATTCCTGCTTTATCCATAGCATCTTTACCTTCCAGCAATTCTCCTTTATAATAAGCTTTCCCTTCTCCCATCATCAATAAGGCAATTTGCGACATAGGAGCCAAATCTCCACAAGCACCTACAGAACCTTTTTCGCAAACATAGGGAGTTACACCTTTATTTAGCATTTCTACCAAAGTAAGCGTAACTTCAGGACGGATACCTGAGTTACCATGGGCATGCACATTAATTCGGCCTAACATTGCACCTCTCACATGATCTAATGGCATAGGATCACCTATACCAGCTGCATGATTGTATATCAGATACTTTTGAAAATCTTTTACCTGTTCATCGTTGAGAACCATTTCAGAAAACTCACCAATACCAGTATTTACACCATACATAATTTCGTGATTTTCAATTTTCCTCTCGAGCATAGCTCGGCATTTCTTCATCCTTGCCAGAGCATCTGGATGCAATTCTACTTTTTGATTATTTCGGGCAACATTTACTACATCTTCAATGCATAAGCCACTTCCTTTAATGATTAAAGTCATTTTTTTGACAAATTGATTAGTTTAATACTACAAACCTACAAAAAAAATCAATAAGAATTAAAAAAAATATTAATAAAAAAAGTTGAATACGAAAAAAGGCTGCCTTTGATAAGACAGCCTTTTCATAAATCTTAAATAGAATACTACATATTGTTTAATTTATGCATCAATTTTGATTTCAAGTTACCAGCTTTATTCTTGTGAATAACAGATTTTTTTGCAACTTTATCAATCAATGAAACCATATGAGGTAACTTTTCAGTAGCAACCGCTTTGTCAGTTAATTCTCTAAAAGCTTTTAACGCATTACGCATTGTTTTAGCGTAGTATCTGTTACGTAATCTTTTAGCGTCGTTAGATCTGATGCGTTTAATCGCTGATTTGTGATTAGCCATTTTTCTATTTTTAATTTTTTTGTTATGTAGTCCGTAGGGGATTCGAACCCCTGATTTCTAGGATGAAAACCTAGCGTCCTGGGCCAGCTAGACGAACGGACCGTGTTATCATCTGAATGCGGGTGCAAAATTATAACTTTTTTTCATACTGACAAACTTTTTTTTACTTTTTTTCTGCTTTTTTTCTGCTTTTAAGCTTATCAAATTGATTTTCTTTACAATAAAACATAAAAAAACTAGATTATTTTATCTGCTACAGCAATTCCATCTAATGCAGAAGAGACAATTCCACCTGCATATCCAGCTCCTTCCCCACATGGATAAAGATTACTTATCTGCAAATGTTGAAAAGTTTCAGGATTTCGAGGAATTCTTATTGGAGATGATGTTCTGGATTCTACACCAAAAATATTCGCTTCGTTGGTATAATAACCCTTCATCTTCACATCAAAATCAACAAAAGCTTGCTGTAATCGCTTTGAAATGCTTTTTGGCAAAATTTCGTGTAATGGTGCAGAAATTGCTCCTGGCGTATAAGAATTGCTATTTAAAGAGGAAGAAACTTTATTATTTACAAAATCTGTCATACGTTGTGCTGGTGCTGTTTGCCCTTTATTGGCAAATGAAAATGCAGCTTTTTCTATATCTTCCTGATATTTTAAACCAGCAAGAGCTCCATATTTCTCATATGCAAGCAAATCTCTTAATTCAACAGAAACAACCATTCCTGAATTTGCAAATGGAGAATTTCGCCTTGAATTCGACATTCCGTTGACTACAATCTGACCTGCTTCGGTTGACGCAGGTACAATAATTCCGCCTGGACACATACAAAATGAAAAAACACCTCTTTCTTCAACTTGAGTTACCAATTGATAGGTAGCTGCAGGCAAATTAGAATTTTTTGTTTTACAATGATACTGAATCGAATCAATTAATGATTGAGGATGTTCTATTCTAACACCTAAAGCAAAAGGTTTCGACTCTAACAGTATTCCTTTATTGTGCAATAATTCATAAATATCACGAGATGAATGACCTGTAGCTAAAATAATATTCTTAGCATCAAATTTATTTCCCTTCTGATCAATAACATTTTGTATTTTATTGTCTTTTATTTCTAAATCACTTATTCGTGTATCAAAATAAAACTCACCACCATATTCTTTAATAGTATATCTAATATTTTGAATAATATTTGGCAATTTATCTGTTCCGATATGTGGATGAGCATCTATTAATATATCTGGCGAAGCACCATGGTCAACCAATTTTTGCAAAACATCGTTTACATTACCTCTTTTTGTGGATCGGGTATATAATTTCCCATCAGAATATGTGCCTGCTCCTCCTTCGCCAAAACAATAATTTGAGTCAGGATTTACCAAATGCTCACGGTTTAAAGAAGCAATATCATGCTTACGATATTCTACTTCCTTACCCCTCTCAAGAATAATTGGTTTTAATCCCATTTCAAGAAGTCGTAAAGCAGCAAATAATCCTGCTGGCCCCGAACCTATCACAATAACTTTTTGGGCATTCTGAGAATACTTATAAGATATTGGTTTAGGAAGCTCCTCTTTTGGATGCGATTCATGTGTATAAACTATCAATTTCAGACGAAACATCACCTTTTGCTTACGTGCGTCTATTGATTTTTTAAGAACAGCATAAGTATTTATTTTTTCTCTTGGAACTCTAATAGTTTGAGCTATAGCTTTTTCGTAAGAGGTATTATTATTTAATTGCTCTGGTAAAAGAGCAATTTCAATTTCTTTAATCATGATTTTTTTATAAAAATTACAGAAAACTGTATATGTTTTACACAGCTTTTTAATATAATAAACTGCTATTCAAATGTTAACGAAAATTGGAACATTTTTGAATTTAATTTTTCAATTCCATTGGTAAAAACATTATCTTCTCTAATTAGCAGATCTTTAATCCCATATGACATTTTTAGTTCAGTACCCAATTTAAAATAAACCAGATAAAAATCGAATCCAACACCAAGTTCGAGAAGAAAATCACTTTTTGCAAGTTTTAATACATAATCATCATCATCTTCTTTCTTTTTTGCCTGTGAAGCCAAATCAATGCAATATTTAAATCCTCCTAATACATATGCCCTGGTGTTTGTCATACGTTGTGATCGGAATTTTAATTCAAGAGGTAATTCAATATATGTTGATTCCACTTTTTTTCCAACAGTAGAAATTATTGTATTATTATACTTTATTGAATAATTTAAAACTCTCTCGCCAAATGACAAGGAAGGTATAAACCTAATATTCATATAATTATTAAGCTTCAAATCAGCAATAATACCAATATTAAAACCCAATTTGGGTACAGCTTCTACATCATACAATGTATCAAGAGGAACTAAATCACTAACAGGTTTAATTGCAAAGTTCATCTGATTTAAACCCAACATAAAACCGAAATGATAGGGTTTTAAATCATAATTTGGATTGTTTGGAACTCTTGCTCTTTGAGCATTTAATTGTAAAAAAGCCAGATTACAAAATAAAAAAACAAAAATATACTTCTTAAAGACAAACATTTTTTTATTATTCATACAATTTGTAAAACGCTTTAATATCAAATTTATTTTATTCCGGTATAAATACTTGCAATACCGAAACTTTGTTTCCTGATTTTCATATCTTTAAACCCAATTTTAGCTAAAATCTCAGTAAAACTTTCACCATCAGGAAATTGGTTAACAGATTCTGGTAAATACATATAAGCATTATCATTTTTTGAAATCAATTTCCCTAATACTGGCAAAATTCTTTTAAAATAGAAATTATAGAATTGTTTTACAGGAAACTGCTTTGGTTTAGAGAACTCTAAAACAACTAAAATTCCATTAGTTTTTAATACTCTGTGCATTTCTTGCAAACCTTGTTCCAGATTTTCAAAATTTCTTACACCAAAAGCTACCATACATGCATCAAAAGAAGCTGATTCAAGGGGCATATTTTCAGAATCTGCATTAATCAACTGGATTACAGATTCTTTATTTTTATCAAAAATCTTTTTTTGTCCAATTTTAAGCATTTCTTCCGAAATGTCAATCCCAATAATTTTATCTGGATTTAAAGAAGTAGCTTGAAGTGCAAGATCAGCAGTTCCTGTTGCTACATCCAATATAATTTTTGGTTTATATGGTTTTAAAATTGAGATTACATTCTTACGCCATAAATAATCGATATTTAACGATAAAAAATGGTTTAAAAAATCGTACCTCACTGCTATGTCGTTAAACATAGTTCTAACAAATTCTTTTTTTCCTGTATTTGAAATATTATCCTGTTGCAATTTTAGTTTTTATTTAAAGATTTTAACTCGTTAAGCAATACTTCCTTATCAACAGGAACAACACCAAGTTGTTCACACACTATTCCACCAGACATATTTGAAATAAAAGCAATGTCAACTGCTTTGAGGTCTAAACCTAAACAAATTGCAGCAGTACTTATTACGGTATCTCCAGCACCTGAAACATCAGCAATACTTCTGATTTGAGCAGGTATCAATTCATTTAAACGCCCTCTATCTCGAGAATTACAAGTTAAATAAACACCCTTTTCAGACAAGGTTGTGAGTATTATTCTGATATTTTGTTTGTCGAGCAAAGTATTTGTAACTTCTGCAAGTTCTTCTTCCGATAAAATCTCATTCTCAAGCTTTAATCCTTCTTTTAATTCTTTGAGATTGGGCTTAAACAAACTGATATTCTTGTATAAAGCAAAATTCCTTTTTTTGGGATCAACAGCTACGGGAATATTAAGTTCATTTAGCTTATCAATAATTTTATCTAGCAACTCTTTTGAAATCACCCCTTTATCATAATCCTGAATAATTACACTATTAATTGCTTGGGTATATAATAAATCTTCAACTCTCTTTATAAACATCTCATTATCACCTTTTTCTAAGGGAAGCGAAACTTCTTCGTCTACTCTAAGCATTTGTGCATTATTTCCAAAAATACGGAATTTGGTTGTAGTAGGTCTTTGATTACTTTGAATAATTCCTTCACTAGATATATTATTATCTTTCAACAGATTGATAAACTCAGTACCTTTAACATCATTACCAATTACAGAACATAGTATTGGAGTTGCTCCTAAAGCCTGAACGTTTAATGCAACATTTGCAGCACCACCTAAACGGTTTTCTCTTTTGTTTACAACTACAACAGGTACAGGAGCTTCAGGCGAAATCCTATCAACTTTTCCCCATAGATATGAATCAATCATTACATCTCCAATTATCATAACTTTTTGGGTATTAAATGATTTAAACAATTTATCGTAGTTAATCTGTGATATCATAGTGTAGTATTTTTGATTTAAGTTTTAAGCAAAATTATAAAAAAAAATAATATATCAGACTACAATTGCAAAGCTTTATAAAAGTTAACTTAATTTATGTAGTTTTAATTTGACAACATAAAGTATGTGAATAATTTATAAATTAAAAATAAAAAAGCCTGAATGATTAATCTCAAACAGGCTTTTCAATATTTTATAATAGATATTTATTTTACTACCAATTTCTTGGTAAAATAAATTTTATTATTTACAATTAATGAATAGAAATAAACACCTTCATTCAAATTACTGATATCAATGGTTTTACGTCCATTTAAGTCATCTAAAGTGTATTCAACTATTTTTGAACCAAGAATATTTGATATCCTGATACTAGCAATATTAGTAGTTTTTGGCAAAACATAAGCAATTGTAGTTGTGTTAGTTGCCGGATTAGGATAAGCATCAGAAAATTGAATATCAGCTTTTGAAATATCATTAATCCCAACTGAAGTTGTATAATTAACTTTTACACTAACAGAATCATTTACATTGTTTATATTATAAAACACATAAGAAATTATGGATGTTCCTGATTTTCCATTCCCATTATAATCTGCTGTAAATGTAGTATCAAACTGATTAGAAGCAATTACTGCTGTATTAGGCGAAATAATTATTTCAGGAGCAAAACAGTTTCCAGCAAAACAATACGCATTTTCGGAACCATTAAGCAATGAATGTTCAATTTTTTTCACTTTCATACTAATAGTTGAAGTTCCTACATTTTTCACTTTAAAAGGGACATAAATATAATCGTTAGGAGTTCCATATGCACTTATTTCCTGATTATTAGTCAGCAAATTTCCATTATAATAAATCTTTAGATTCTGAGAGAAACCCAATGTTACAATAAACACCAGACTTAAAATCAAAACTGATATTTTTTTCATATTACTTGATATTAAAAAAGGAATAAGACCCCAAAAGTCCTATTCCTTTTAGTGTGAATATTATTTATTATTCAATAATTAATTTTTTAGCAATCGTATTATCACCAGCTTTTACATTCATGTAATAAACACCGCTTGATAATTTGCTAACATTAACATTTACAGTATGATTTCCAGAAGTTAAACTTCCTTCATTTTGATTGTAAACCATTGCACCTAAGCTATTGTATATGCTAATATTAACATCATTGTTATCATTCAAATTGAAACTAACTTCCACATTATTTTTAGCTGGATTTGGAGTTAATGAGAATACAGAAATAGCTGAATTTTCTTCAATTCCAATTAAAGAAGTAAAGTTGAACAATTTTCTTTCTTCTTTTTGGAATTGTCCTGTTGAAGAAATAACAGTTTGATTAGCTGCATTTACCAATTTATAGCTACCAGCACCATAACCAGCGTTGATACCATCTCCGTAAGAATCAGAAACAATAACGGTATAACAACCTAGTGCAGAAAAAGTAACATTTACATTATGAGCTAAAACACCATTTGCACTAAGGTCAGCATATGGACCACCCTGAGCAATTACAGTAGAAGTAGCATCTTCAATTATTTTCCAGGTTGATTCACTACCATATCTATCTTGAGTAAATGTAAATACATGACCTGTTGCACCATTAGTAGCATTAGTAGTTTGTAAAATATTAGATTTTGTAATTGAATTATTTGCAGCATTTTGATCGGTTACACCATTAACACTTACTACATTAAAAGTAATAGCGTTAGTTGCAAGAACTGTGAATCCGGTAATTGCAGGAACATCAATTGAAACAGATGCAAAAGGAGTAATACTTCCAGTCCAATTGTAAGTATTTGGAGTACCACCATTTACACTATAAGTAAATGCAATAGCAGTAATAACATCAGAACCTAAGTTTTTAACTTTTAAAACTGGTTTTAATTCAGGAGCACAAATTTCACTAGCAGCTGTAATGCTTTCGATTGAAGCGTCTTTTTGGTATAAAATATTGCCAACAGACACATGGTTTTCAGCACCAGTAATAATCTCCTGTTTTCCTTCAGCAATAAAAGCAATAACTGATAAATTTCCAAGTTCAACGTCAATATTTACGATTGCATTAGGTAAAGTATATGTATAAACTTTCTGGAAAGTTGTTCCAGCTGCGGTAACAGCAATGGTATCACCCCATTGTCCGGTTAACATATGACGTAATGCATGATTGTGATTATACTTGCCATTAGGTAACATTTGAGCAGGATTTGTAGAACCACCTGTTTGAGGTCCTTCAATATTATCTTGTAATAAAGCAACATTCATCATATTTACTGCTGATGCACTTCCGATATAATTAGCTTTAACATAAACTTTCAACTCTCTTGTTTGAGCATCTACAATAGCAGAATCTACTTCCATAGAAGCATAAGTTGGTATGGCAAGAATTTCATCTCCCCTAGCAGCCCAAACACTACGACTTAACGCTGTTGTTGTTGCAGGTGGGAATAAATGTCTGTTAATAGTTCCAGATGGATAACCAGTTAAACCGGTTTGATTTGCTAATGCATCACCAAATGTAGTTCTGAAATCAGGCTCACCTGCAGATGGAGTTGCAAAACTTCCTTGATGAATATTAATTAAAAAAACATCATTTGGATGAAGTGCTTTATATTG
>CAZWRD010000126.1:0-8994 GCA_964636105.1 uncultured Bacteroides sp. | reverse complement strand
TTGCGGCAGGCATTTTTAATTGCGTAGTTTTGAAGTTAATGATTTGCAGTCTTGATTTTTGGTTCTTTGCATCAAGGCAAAGAACATTAAAAATTATGATTTTAAACGTTTTGCAATAAAAATTAATCCATAACTCACGTTAATTTATAATCATCCTCTTGTGCTTCAAAATTATTTTGTCATGAATTTTTCATAAAGCTCAATTGGCAAATTATCGGGATCAGAAAAAAAACTGAATCTTTTGTTTGTAAATTCATCTGTACGGATAGGTTCTGCATATATACCCTTTTCTTCCAACAACTTAATACAGCTCTCAATATCATCTACTTCAAAAGCAAGATGACGTAAGCCACAAGCTTCGGGTCTTGAGACTCTTTTGGGTGGATCAGGAAACGAAAACAATTCCAGTATATATTGTCCATTTAACGACAAATCGGTTTTAAACGATTGTCTTTCATTGCGATAATGCTCGCCTTCTATTTTAAAACCCAGAATTTCGGTATAGAATTTCTTTGATTTCTCATAATCACTGCAGATGATAGCAATATGATGTACTTTATTTAATTTCAACATAATTAAAAAATATCTGATTATAAATTGTTTTAAACAAAAATACAATTTTTAGCATACTTTGTAATCATTTTCAAATAATAATTGATAAATATCAATTATATAATAACATTCATCATTTGTATTTGAATTTCTGTAAGTTTTAAAAGAATTTTCAAAACAAATCAAAGGTTTTATTTGTTATAAAAATAATAAAAAAAGGTAAATATTACCTTAAATTTCAACTTAAAATTTATGCTATGCTTTTTGATATCAACATGATTAAAACCTTTTACGATAAATTATCAGTTAAAGTAAACATTACCAAACAAATACTCAATCATCCGCTTACATTAAGCGAAAAATTGTTATACAGTCATTTGTTCGACAATAACTTAAAAGCTTCTTTCAAAAGAGGTATTGATTATGTTGATTTTGCACCCGATAGAGTAGCAATGCAGGATGCAACAGCACAAATGGCTTTGCTTCAATTTATGATGGCTGGTAAAGAAACTACAGCAGTTCCTTCTTCAGTACATTGCGATCATTTAATTATGGCTAAATCAGGTTCTTTTGAAGATTTGGCAACCGCCAATATTACCAATAAAGAAGTTTATGATTTTTTGAGTTCGGTTTGTAATAAATATGATATCGGGTTCTGGAAACCGGGAGCCGGAATTATTCATCAGATAGTTTTAGAAAATTATGCATTTCCTGGTGGCATGATGATAGGGACCGATTCTCATACACCCAATGCCGGTGGATTAGGAATGATTGCCATTGGAGTTGGCGGGGCTGATGCAGTAGATGTGATGTCGGGAATGGCTTGGGAGCTTAAATTTCCTAAACTTATAGGCGTTAAACTTACAGGAAAATTAAATGGTTGGGCTTCTGCAAAAGATATTATTCTGAAAATTGCAGGAATTCTGACAGTGAAAGGTGGTACCGGCTGCATAGTTGAATATTTTGGCGAAGGTGCTGAATCGCTTTCATGTACAGGCAAAGCCACCATTTGCAATATGGGTGCCGAAATTGGAGCTACCTGCTCGGTTTTTGCTTATGACGAAGCTATGGAAAAATACCTGAAAGCTACAGGCAGAGAAGAAGTTGCACTTTTGGCAAATCAAAACAAAGAAAATTTAAAATCGGATACAGAAGTTTATACAAATCCTGAAAAATATTACGATCAAATCATAGAAATTAATCTAACTGAATTAGAACCTTATATTAATGGTCCATTTACACCGGACTTAGCTACACCTATTTCGAAAATGAAAGAAGAAGCTATAAAAAACGGTTGGCCTCTAAAAATTGAAGTAGGATTAATTGGCTCATGCACAAACTCTTCATACGAAGATATTTCGAGAGCAGCTTCTGTAGTAAAAGATGCAGTTGATAAAAAACTAAGTGTAACTTCTGAGTTTACAATCACACCAGGTTCAGAACAAATAAGAGCAATTGCTGAACGTGATGGTTATCTGGATATTTTTAGCAGTATTGGAGGTAAAATATTTGCAAATGCTTGTGGTTCATGCATCGGACAATGGAGCCGCGAAGGTGCAGAAAAAGCCGAAGTGAATACAATCATTCACTCTTTCAACAGAAACTTTGCAAAACGTGCTGATGGAAACCCAAACACTTACGCTTTTGTTGCCTCGCCCGAAATAGTTACAGCTATGGCAATTGCTGGCAATTTAACGTTTAATCCGCTAACAGATAAATTAAAAAATTCAGATGGTGAAGAAGTATTATTAGCTGAGCCAAATGGTTTCGATTTGCCTCCAAAAGGTTTTGGCAGTATAGATAACGGATATCAAAAATCTGATAAAAATGCTAAAAACATCAATGTTATTATTGACTCAAAATCAGAAAGACTTCAAAATTTAACTCCTTTTGTTGCATGGGATGGAAACGATTTTGTTGATTTACCTTTGCTGATAAAAGCAAAAGGCAAATGCACAACCGACCATATTTCAATGGCAGGTAGCTGGCTCAGATTCAGAGGACATCTCGAAAATATTTCAAACAATTATATGATTGGAGCAGTAAATGCTTTTAATGATAAAACCAATTATATTTACAATCAGCTTAATAATGGTTTTGATACGGTTCCTGAAACAGCCAGATTTTACAAGAATGCTGGTTTAGGCTCAATTGTAGTGGGAGAAGAAAATTTCGGAGAAGGTTCTTCACGCGAACATGCTGCAATGGAACCTCGTTTTTTAAATGTAAAAACGGTTTTGGTTAAATCTTTTGCCCGTATTCACGAAACCAATCTGAAAAAGCAAGGGATATTGGCTCTGACATTTGCAAACAAAGATGATTACAATAAAATTCAGGAAAACGATAAATTAAGTGTAATTGGTTTAAATGAATTTGCGGAAGGCAAACAAATTGAAGTTGTAATCAGACATATTGACGGAACTACAGAAAAAATAACTGCAAATCATACATATAATGCAGCTCAGATAGAATGGTTTAAAGCCGGAAGTGCATTAAATTTAATTAGTAAATCAAATAAAAAATAGCTAAACAATTAAAACTATGGAAAAAGAGCTCAGATTTAATAAAGAAGACCTGATGGACTTCGTAGTCAGATATATGTCGAAACTAGGGGTTCCGGCAGAAGATGCTAAAATTGTGGGGGATGTATTAATTTCTGCTGATGTTAGAGGTGTTGAATCGCATGGTTTATTGCGTTTGGGATCTTATTACGGCAACAGAATCAGCAAAAACTATATTGATCCTAATACTCCTTTTAAAATAATTACAGAAACACCAACCACTGCATTGATAGATGGTGGTAATGGTTGCGGACAGGTAGTCTCGTACAAAGCCATGCAAATGGCTATTGAAAAAGCAAAAAAATCTGGTTTGGCAGCTATAACCGTTAACAACAGCAATCACTTTGGTATTGCAGGTTATTATTCAATGATGGCTTTAGAACATGGCATGATAGGCATTTGTATGACCAATTCGCAACCATTGGTTGCCCCTACTTATGGCAGAACTGCTGTAATGGGAACAAATCCGATTAGTGTTGCAGCACCTTCAAATACCGAGTATCCTTATGTTTTAGATATGGCAACGAGTGCTGTGGCTTATGGAAAAATTCAACTTTATGAAAAGAAACAGGAAAAAATTCCATTGGGTTGGGGTATTGATGAAGATGGATTGGTAACTGATAATCCTTCAAAAATAAAACCAGGTGGTCATGGAGCATTGCTTCCATTAGGTGGCATGGATATTACTGCGGGTTACAAAGGTTTCGGACTGGCAATTTTTGTCGAAATCATGTGTTCCATCTTATCAGGTGGTAATTATCTAACTCAGGTTGGATCACCTTCAAAACCTGAACCTACAGGTGTTTCGCACTTCTTTATGGCAATTAACATTGAAGCTTTCAGACCATTGATTGACTTCAAAATGCAACTGGATGATATGATCAGATTATTGAAAACATCGCCATTGGCAGTTGATCGTGACGAAATACTTGTTGCCGGCACCAAAGAGTTTGAATATCAAAAATACAATGAAGTTAATGGAGTTCCTTTAATTCAGCCTATTGTGGATGACTTGATGAAAGAAGCTGAAAAAGTTGGCGTTGAATTTCCATTAGAAAAAGCAATAAATTAATAATTAAAAAAAAATGACAGCTGAAAAAATTACAATAAAACAAGGTAAATTAAATGTTCCTGATAATCCGATAATTCCTTTTATAGAAGGAGATGGAACTGGTGTTGATATATGGAACGCATCCGTAAGAGTTTTTGATGCCGCAGTTGAAAAAGCTTATAAAGGCAAAAAGAAAATTGCATGGAAAGAAGTATTGGCTGGTGAAAAAGCCTTTAACTTAACTGGCAATTGGCTACCTGAAGAAACACTTGCAGATTTCAGAGAATATCTTGTAGGCATAAAAGGACCTTTAACTACTCCTGTTGGTGGCGGAATGCGTTCTTTAAATGTGGCTTTACGTCAGGAACTTGATCTTTACACCTGCTATCGCCCAGTTCGTTACTTCACCGGAGTTCCAAGCCCGGTAAAACGTCCTGAATTGGTTAATATGATTATATTCAGAGAAAACACTGAAGATATTTATGCAGGTATTGAATTTATGTATGGCAAACCTGAAACCGAAAAAGTTAAGAAATTTCTTATTGAAGAAATGGGAGTTAAATCTATTAGATTCCCAAAAACGGCATCTATCGGTGTGAAACCTGTTTCTCAGGAAGGTTCAGAAAGACTAATCCGTCAGGCAATTAAACTGGCAATTGAAAGGAAATTACCATCTGTAACTTTGGTACACAAAGGTAATATTATGAAATTTACCGAAGGTGCTTTTATGAAATGGGGATACGAACTGGCTGAACGCGAATTTGGCAATGAAGTATTTACATGGAAAGAATACGATATCATTAAGAAAGAAAAAGGTGAAGATGCAGCAAATAAAGCCCAATCTGAAGCCGAAAAAGCTGGCAAAGTAATTATAAAAGATGTAATTGCGGATGCTTTCCTTCAACAAATATTAACTCGTCCGGCTGAATATTCAGTAATTGCTACTTTAAATCTGAATGGCGATTATATTTCGGATGCTTTGGCTGCTATCGTAGGTGGAATCGGGATTGCTCCGGGTGCCAATATCAATTATGAAAGCGGTCATGCAATTTTTGAAGCTACACACGGAACTGCACCCAAATATGCAGGATTAGACAAGGTAAATCCGGGTTCTGTAATTTTATCAGGTGCACTTATGTTTGAATATATGGAATGGTTTGATGTTTCAAATCTGATTTATGAAGCTATTGATAAAACTATTCAGCAAAAGAAAGTTACCTACGATTTCCATAGATTAATGGAAGGTGCTACACTATTAAAAACATCAGAATTTGCTGATGCAATTATTTCTAATATGTAATTAAATAACTAAACAATTTTTTATAATGGAGACCAAAAAATTCATTCAAAAACTCGAAAACTCTGTAAAAGAAGCTTGTGTTATCGATAATTCTTTTTACGAAAAATTTGATGTAAAAAGAGGTTTGAGAAATAAAGATAAATCGGGAATATTGGCAGGATTAACCAATATAGGAGCCGTAATTGGCTACGACAATGCGGATGGAATTATGAAGCCTGTTCCGGGCAGATTACTTTACAGAGGTATTGATATCGAAGATCTGGCTAATGGTTTTAAAGTTGATCAA
Organism: uncultured Bacteroides sp.; assembly: GCA_964636105.1. GTDB lineage: Bacteria > Bacteroidota > Bacteroidia > Bacteroidales > JACABE01 > JACABE01. Next base: position 3,244 of record CAZWRD010000126.1, on the reverse strand, counting down.
CGTCATGGTTTTGATGAAACAATTTTTTTACTATTAACAGGAAAACAACCATCTAAAGAAGAATTAACAAGCTTTACTGAGCATATGGCTCAATTGCGAAAGTTACCTGATTCTTTTATCAAAAACATGATATTAACGATGAAAGGACGTGATGTTTTAAATATGTTATCACGTTCGATACTCGGACTTTATACGCTCGATCCTCGTGCCGATGATATTTCGTTGCAAAATATGATTGAGCAAACATTAAATATTATTGCCAAATTCCCTACCATTATTGCTTATTCATATCAGGCTATGAGCCATGCATATCAGGGTAAAACTTTATCTATCAGATATCCAAGTCCGGTATTAAGTACTGCCGAAAACTTCCTTTATCTGGTAAAAGGTGGCAATTCGCGTTATACCAAACTAGAAGCTGATTTGTTGGATTTGGCTTTGGTGTTGCATGCCGAACATGGTGGTGGTAATAATTCTACTTTTACCATGCGTGTAACCAGTTCGAGCGAAACGGATATATATTCTTCTGTTACTGCCGCTATTGGCTCTTTAAAGGGACCTTTGCATGGTGGAGCCAATCTGAAAGTATTGGAAATGATGGAAGATTTGAAACGTAATGTTTCTAACTGGAAAGATGCTGCTGAAGTGAAAGATTACTTAGTAAAAACACTTAATAAGAAAGCTAATGACTTTAGCGGGAAAATATATGGCATCGGACATGCGGTTTATACCATATCCGACCCAAGAGCTATCCTTTTAAGAGAAAGAGCTCGTGATCTGGCTATTGAGAAAGACAAAATTGATGAATTTGAACTTTACGAACTTGTTGAGAAACTGGCTCCTGATACCATTGCCGAGTTTAAAGGCAACGGACCCGATAAACAGGTTTGTATCAATGTTGATTTTTATTCAGGTTTTGTTTATTCGTGCATTGCTATTCCAAAAGAATTGTTTACCCCATTATTTGCAATGGCTAGAGTTGCAGGCTGGTGTACACACCGTATTGAGGAATTAACATTTTCTGCCAAACGTATAATTCGTCCGGCTTACAAAAATGTTTATCCAAAGCAAGAATATATTCCAATTAATAATCGTTAGTAAAAATTATTTACTATTTTTACATTTTGAAAAATTAAAATCACATATAATATGAAAGAATTTGGTGACAATAGGTTAGAAGAAGCATACAGCCACGTTTTGAACGGAGATATTGATGACGCTGTTGCAATTTTTGAAAAACAACTGGAAGAATATCCTGAAAGTACGCATTTGCTGATGGAGCTTGCCAGTTTGTATTACATACAGGGCGAAATGACCAAATGTATATGTTCTTACAAAAAAGTATTGCAGATAAAACCTGATAGTATGTTTGTTAACTATCGTATGGGAGTGGCTTTGTACAGAGCTACACATTTTACCAGAGCGGTTGAAGTTTTTAACAAAATAGTAGAGTCGGGCAAACGTATGCCAATGACTTATATTTGGTTGGGTTTAAGTTATTACCATTTGGGCGATGAAGAAAAGAGTATTGATGCTTACCGCAAATTACTGGAACTTTGTCCGGATGCTACCATGGCAAACTATTATGTAGGTATTGCACTTAAAGCTTCGGGCAGATACGAAGAAGCATTGCCTTTCTTCGAAAGATTGGTAAAAGAAAACAATCGTCATGTATCTGCTCACTATCATTTAGGCAGAACATATATGCGTACTTTTAAATACGATCTGGCAAAAGAAGAATTCAGAAAAGTATTGGAATTAGATCCATACAATAATAATGCTCAGGAAATGTATGATTACATAAGTGATGATCATTCTTTCTAAGCAAATATTTTTATTTGTTTAATGATGAAAAAGCTGTCTGTGTTTGGACAGCTTTTTTTGTTTTTAAACTATTACTGTTGAAATCACGATGAAGATAACAGACTATGATACTCCCCAAAAACAGGACACAAAGTTAAAATAAATGAAGTAATTTAATTTAAAAAAAACATTAATTAATCAGTTTTGTTACTATATTTGCATTGTATTTACAAATTAATCACAAAAACACATGATAATTAATTTTTCTGTACAGAATTTTCATTCGATAAAAGAATAATGGTTAATGGGAAAATTTAACCAAATCAATAAATTGCAAAATCACCAATTCTTTTTTATAAAGGCTTAAAATAAATGATTATTTTTGTAAAAATAAAATACAAGTTTTTGGTTTGAATATTTTTTTATTTAATAACGGAAGTTTTATTTATAATAAAAATGGGGTATGATACAACAGCAGGAGGTTTTAAACTATTTATTAAACAATAAAGAAATGTTTTATAAACAGTTCAATATTATTAAAATTGGTATTTTCGGTTCTTATGCACGTAACGAGCAAACCGAAAATAGCGATATTGATATAATAATTGAAATGCCTCGCGGTACTGAAGATATTTTTGAAAAAAAACTGCTTTTAAAAGAAATGCTAAAATCACAATTTCACCGTGATGTTGATATTTGCAGAGAAAGAGCTATTAAACCATTGTTCAGAGAAATGATTTTAAAAGATACTATTTATGTTTAGTAAAGATATTATCTTAGTGAAACAAATGTTGCAAACCATTGAAAGGATCTTTGAGTATTCAGCAAGTTTTGACAATACAGATGATTTTGCTGCTGATTATAAATCTTTTGACGCAACATTAATGAATTTCGTAGCATTAGGCGAAACCGTCGGCAAATTAAGTGATGAATTCAGAGATAAGCATTCAAGTATTGAATGGTCGAAAATATATGCTTTCAGAAATATAATCGCTCACGATTATTTTGGTATTGATGATGAAGAAGTTTTTGGAATAATAAAAAAGCATATACCAAAATTGCAAACTGATTTGCAAAATCTAATAAATTAAAGATTCCTTTTTCCCCTTTTATATTTAATCTATGATATAGCACTCCAACTGCACTATTATATTTTCTAAAAACAAGACATACGGTTTTGAAAAAGGATTAACTTTATTAAAAAAAACACTATTCAATCATTTTTGTTACTATATTTGCAGTCCGTTTACAAATTAAGCACAAAAACTTATGATAATTAATTTTTCTGTACAGAATTTTCATTCGATAAAAGATAAAGTTACGTTGTCGTTTGAAGCCACAGCAGCTAAGGATCTGGAAGATTATTATATTATAAAACCCAAGCCGGGCTTGCGATTACTAAAGCTGGGACTTATCTATGGAGCCAATGCTTCGGGTAAGA
>CAZWRD010000125.1:1701-9369 GCA_964636105.1 uncultured Bacteroides sp. | reverse complement strand
AATTCTAAAAACATATAAAAAAGGGGATGAAATAATAAATACTTCATCCCTGAGTTGATTTAATTGTTGATTATTTGCTAATTATAGCTATAAGTTGATTTATAAGTTAATTCTCCTTTCTCATTTTTTGATAAAACAATTAATGGCAAACCATCTTCATTTCGTTGATATTCTGTAGAATAATAAACTTGTTCTCCACCTTTTTTATATGTTTTGTAATCAGTTATCAAGCCGTTTTTATCGTAAGTATATTCATATTTTCGCCTGATTTTCCCATTGCTTTTGTAAAAGGTTTGGGAAGACTTCTTAAGTATCTTATTATCATTGTACTCATATACATATTCTCTTATAACTTGTTGTCCTTTAGTAAAATTCTGTACTTTACATAACCATCCAGCAACTGTCATCGTATTTGTGGTTTTTGAGGTTAACAAATTTTTGCTGTTATAACTATATGCTTCCAACAAAATACTATCACGGTTATATTTCTTAATATTTTTATAAATCATACCATCTTCACCGGTCGAGATATTGGTAAGTGTAAAATTTCCATCTTTATCAAAATCTGATATTTTGCAAATTTTAACGGTATCTTTCAGGTTTTTAACCTCTTCTGCTTTATTACTGCATGCATACGACCAGAATTTTTTCAATTTCCCTTTGCCATTATAGTTGGCTGTCGATTCAATTTCGCCATTAGAATAATAAGTATTTACTATTTTGTTATACAGTTTTTTATTGCTCCCTTTATACGAACAGTTTTCTAATACCTTATATTTGTCGGAATATGTATAAGTTCGTGTTATGATAGGGCTACCATTCTCATTAAGAGAGCGTGATTCAATAATTTGTCCATTTTTATCAATGTTGTTTTCGTACCAAGTTCCAATTTTCCCATTTCTTTTGGTAGTTTTGTTTGTAAGCAAAAATCCTTTTTCGGTATAAACACATTCATTTTTAAAAGTCGTTTTCCCTTTTCTATTAAATGTTTTATAGAGTATTGTTTTGCCGTTTTTATCATAATTTATTTCTACACCCAAATAAGATTTTTCATCTTTTTTAGGGTTTTGATAATTAATCTGCATTTTTTCAACTTTGGCTTTTTTATATTGATTGTCAGGTCGTTTAAAGTATTTAAGTTGATTAAATGGATTGTAAAACGATTCTGAATTCCCGAAATAATCAGTTTCAGTATAAAAACTGGTAAAATTACTTTGCGGAAAATAATAATAGTACTGTTGAGACTTCAATCCCAATGGGATAGCAAATAAAAATATTCCGACAATTGCTATAATTATCCGCTTTTTACAAATTTGCATTTTAACTTCAGTTTTTGAGAGGTTTGCATTTAATTTTTCTTTCATGGTTTTTAAATTTTTGTTTGTATTAGATTAGTTGAATTAAATAACGAAACAATTTTTGATTTTGGTATATAATCAGAAGATTTTTTCTAATATTCTAAAAACAATGTTTACTAATTATATAGGATTTAAACAATGTTTTATTCTTAATTTTGCAATCTAAATTTTAATAATGATTATACTTGCACCTTTACACGGTTATACTGATTTTATCTTTCGGAATGTTTACGAGCGTCATTTTTCAGGCATCGATTTGGCTGTAAGTCCTTTTATATCATTAACTCATGGCGATAAAATAAACCCACGTAAGGCAAAAGATGTTTTACCAGCAAATAATCATCTTACAAAAGTTATTCCCCAGATTTTGGGAAATGAACCCGATTTATTTATACAAATGTGTGATTTTCTGCATAATTGGGGATATAATGAAATTAACTGGAATTTAGGTTGTCCGGTAAAAAATATTGCCAACAAAAAAAGAGGTTCAGGGCTTTTGCCTTATCCTGATTTGCTCAGAGATATTTTAGAAAAAATATTGCCAAATCTAAAGCAAGCACTTTCAATAAAAATCAGACTGGGTTATTATAACAATGAAGAAATAATGAAAATAATACCCGTTTTAAATGATTTTCCACTATTAAACGTTTGTATTCACCCCCGTATCGGAACACAAATGTATGAAGGTGAAATTCATCACGATACATTAAAAAAAATAATCCCATTGTTGAAACATAATCTAATTTACAATGGAGATATTATTAGTTTAGAAAGTTATAAGCGAATAAAAAAATCATATCCCGAAATTAATAAATGGATGATTGGCAGAGGCATTTTTTACAATCCGTTTTTGCCTTCAGAAATCAAAAACAATGGCAAATTAGATATTGAAGAACAAAAAAAAATATTGCATTTCTTTTTCAAAGATTTATATTATGAATTGTCTGCACATAAAGTTGAATTAAGTTGCATCAACAAAATCAAAGATTTATGGCAGCTTTTTTGTGAAATATTTTCAAATAAAGAAGATGTACTTGAACAAATACTTCATTCACACTCCATCCCAGAAATTTCTGAAGTAACACATCATATTATTGCAAATCAATCATTTTCAAAATCTATGCAATCATGAAAGATCTGAATAATGAACAAATATCAAAACTGATAACATTCAGAAAACTTCTACATTCTAATGCAGAATTATCAGGAAATGAAAAGCAAACAGCAAATCTTATAGCCAACAGACTCAGGAATCTTGAGAATTTTATTTTAAGCGAAAATGTTGGAGGTTACAGTATATTAGCTGTTTACGATTCGGGTAATTATGGAAAAACAATCATGTTCAGAGCAGATATGGATGCTTTACCAATAAAGGAAATCAATGATTTTGAGTATAAATCAATAAATAAAAATGTATCTCACAAATGTGGCCATGATGGTCATTTAACTGTATTAGTAGGTTTTGCCGAATGGATTAATCTGAATCCGCCAAAAAGCGGAAAAATTATTTTACTTTTTCAAGCATCGGAAGAAAACGGCAAAGGCGCTTATAATGTACTGAACGATATTGCTTTTACTGATATAAATCCTGATTATGTATTTGCATTTCATAATTTGCCAGGATTTCAATTAAATGAGATTGTTATAAAAGAAGGCATTTTTACAGCTTCTGTTTCGAGTATGATATTCAGATTAAAAGGGAAAACAGCTCATGCCTCAGAACCTGAAAATGGCTTTAATCCTACTTATGCCATTGCTGAAATTATTGATTTTATTAAAGAACTGAATATATACGAAATAGAAAATCCTGATTTTTTTCTGGCAACTCCTATTTATACAAAAATCGGTGAAAAAGCTTATGGTACTTCTGCTGCAAATGCCGAAATTCATTATACTTTCAGAGCATGGGAAAGCAGTTTGCTTGAAAACAATATAGACTTCATAAAAAGCAAAATGCAATCAATTTCCGAAAATCATCACTTAGAAATTTATTCAGAATCATTAGATATTTTCCACAATACCTATAATCATCCCGATGCAGTAAAAATAATTAGAGAAGCCGCAAAAACAAATTATTTAAACCTGAAAGAATGTCTGTTACCATTCAAATGGGGCGAAGATTTTGGCTTATTTACTCAAAAATTTAAAGGTAGTATGTTTTGCATCGGAGCCGGCGAAAGTTCTCCCGCTTTGCATCATGCCAATTATGACTTTCCTGATGACATTATTACAACTGGCATTTCAGTCTTCAAAACCATTACGTTACTGATTAACAATTAAATAAAAATAATTTTGGAGGTTTTAAGTTTTATTAACAGCGGTTTATAGCAAATAAAACTTAATTTTGAAATCGAATTTAGAGCAATATGAATCCTGAAATCAGTAAATATTCAAAAAAAATATTCAGTTACTTTATGCAAGGGCTTATTTATATAACACCCTTAGGAGCAACTGTTTTCGTAATTTATATTACTTTCAATTTTATAGATGGTACAGCCAATAAATTATTTGAAAACCTTTTTAATTTTAAAATTCCAGGCTTAGGAATTTTACTAATGCTAAGTATTATTACTCTGGTTGGATACTTTGGCAAAACTTTATTGGCAAAACCATTAATTTCTTTTATTGATACAATTTTGGAAAGAGTACCATTTATTAAAATTATTTATACTTCTACCAAAGATTTTATGTCGGCTTTTGTTGGACAAAAAAAGAAGTTTACAGAAGCAGTTATGGTAAAAATGAATAACGATTCCGAAATTTACAAACTTGGATTTATTACACAAAAAGATTTGAGTCAATTGGGTATTTCTGAAGATTTAATTGCAGTATATTTACCACATTCATATAATTTTTCAGGGAATTTATTTATTGTTCCCAAAAAAAATGTAACAGCAATAAATGCTCCATCCACAGAAATAATGAAATTTATTGTTTCGGGAGGAGTAACTGAAATTAATAAAAAAGCAGAAAATGATGAAGCCTAAAATACTAGTAACCAACGATGACAGTGTTGATGCACCCGGTATCAGGAAATTGATATCGATAATGCGAAAACTTGGCGATGTAATTGTAGTAGCTCCAGACAAACCACAATCAGGTATGGGACATGCTATTACAGTTGCTACTCCGCTACGTTTGAAAAAAATATGTGTTGAAGAAAATTATCAGGAATACAGCTGTAACGGTACTCCAGTTGATTGTGTAAAAATTGCTGAAAAAGCCATTTTACACGGCAAACCCGACTTGATTGTTTCTGGTATTAATCATGGAAGTAATGCATCAGTAAATGTAGTTTATTCAGGCACTATTGCTGCTGCTCTGGAAGGCTGCATTGAAGGCGTTAAATCAATTGGTTTTTCTTTAGATGATTATTCTTGGGGTGCAGATTTCAGTCATGTAGATGAATATATCGAAAAAATATGCAAAGAAGTATTGAGAAAAGGTTTACCCGAATATACTTGCTTGAATGTAAACTTACCAGTAAATAACGGAAATCAGATTAACGGAATTAAAATATGTCGCCAAGCAAGAGCTCGCTGGGACGAAGCTTTTGATGCCCGCAAAGATCCGCACAATCGTGATTATTATTGGCTTACGGGGGTATTTTTCACAGATGATCATGCAGAAGATACCGATCAATGGGCATTAAAAAACAATTACATAGCTATTGTTCCTTTGCATTTCGATTTAACTGCTTATCATAACCTAAAAACCATAAGTGCTTATGAATGGGGTATTTAAAAAAGACAGTTATTTATTCGGAAGCATTTTGGGCATTGGTTTGCTTATCGTTTCACTATTATTGATTTATGTAATCATGATATCAATTGGGAAGAGTGATATTAATCAATATTTTAAAATTTATTTACTGAGTGTTATACCTAATATTCTTGTAATGAGATATTATTTAAAAGTATTAGCCTTCGAAAAAACAGGTAAAGCAGTATTGTTTGTAACATTTATACTTTTTATTGCCTATTTTTATTATCAACTCAAAAAATAATGAAATTTTATATCATTGCAGGAGAAGCATCTGGCGATTTGCACGCATCTAATTTGGTTAAAGAACTAAATATCATACAGCCACAATCTGAATTCAGAGGTTGGGGTGGCGACTTAATGAAAAAAAATGGTGTTAATCTGGCTAAACATTATCGCGACCTTGCATTTATGGGCTTTATAGAAGTTATTGCAAACCTGAAAACAATCCTCAATAATATCAAATTTTGCAAAAAAGACATAACTGAATTTAAACCTGATGCATTAATACTTATTGATTATCCAGGCTTTAACTTACGTATTGCAGAATGGGCACATAAAAAGGGAATTAAGGTTTTTTATTATATTTCTCCTCAGGTATGGGCTTGGAATCAATCCAGAGTAAAAATAATGAAAAAAGTAATCGATAGATTATTTGTGATTTTACCTTTTGAAAAAGATTTTTTCAAACAACATAATATGGATGTTGATTTTGTAGGACATCCATTGCTCGACGAAATTGAAAATCATTCAAATTCCATTGCAAATCAATCTGATTACAATATTTTTGAAAAAGACTTAATACCAAACAAACCTGTAATTGCATTATTGCCAGGCAGTAGAAAACAGGAAATAAAAACCATGCTACCATTAATGCTTGATTTGATGAATGATTATCCTCAATTTAAGTTTATTATTGCAGGTGTAAATACGCTTAAAGGACAGTTTTATCAGGATATTATAAAAGATTATAAAGTAGCCATTGTTTACAATCAAACGTATAATTTACTGAATATTGCACATGCTGCACTGGTAACTTCAGGAACTGCAACTTTAGAAACAGCATTATTTAAAGTACCTCAAACTGTGTGTTATAAAGGAAATTTCATTTCTTTTTACATTGCACGAAAAATTATTAAAATAAAATACATATCTTTGGTAAACCTTATTTTAGACAAACCCTTAATCAAAGAACTTATTCAAAACGAATTTAATATCAATACATTAAAACAAGAATTTGAAAAAATTTCTTTAAATCAAGATTATAGAAATTACCTTGAAAATGAATATAATCAGTTAAAAGTAAAATTAGGAGGAAAAGGAGCTTCAGAAAAAACAGCTCAACTTATTATTGAATACATTAAAAATCATTAAATTACAAATTGTTGGATGAATAGATTCGGTTTTATTATAAGTTTTATTTTATTTTTACTTTTTTCAAAACATACTATTGCTGCTGATTTTGCTGTAAAAATTTTTTCGCAATATAATATAAAATCACTAAGTTTTATGCCTTTAATAGGCAAATACTCAGTTGAATGCGATGAAAATCCAATATATGAAACTAATAAAAACGACATTTTTACTATTAGTTTTGAAAAAAATAAAATCAGATTAAAAAAGAACCTTCAGGATTTAGGGCTTTTTAATTCAATAGAATTTAATGGAGAAGGTTTAAAAAATATTTTCAAAATAAAACCTTCGAATACAGATATTAAAGAAAGAATTTATGATGACGATTTATTAATAACTGCCGATCGTGGATATTTAAAAATCATAAACAATGTTGATATAGAACATTATGTGGCAGGTGTGGTACAATCTGAAATTTTGGGAAGCTGCGATTCTTTGGAATTTTTTAAAATCCAATCTTTAATTTCGCGTACTTATGCCATCAATAACATGATGAAGCATTATAAAGATGGTTACAATTTATGTGATGATGTTCATTGTCAGGTTTATAAAAGTCGTTGCAATAAATATCCGATACTAATGGCAACTACACTTACTTCGGGCGATGTAATTGTTGATAAAAATAAAAGAATGATATCCGCTTCATTTTGTTCCAATTCTGGAGGAGAAACAATTAATTCCGAAGATTTATGGTCAATTCCTACAACCTATCTGAAAGCAGTGAAAGATACATTTTCAAATGGAATGCGCAACAGTGTATGGGAGTTTAAAATGCCTGTTAAAGATTGGCTTAAATATCTTAAAGACAACTTTAAATATGAAACAGATGATAGCAGTATGTATAATAAAGCTATTAATTTTGAACAAAATACCAGAAAAATTTATTTTGCAGATAGCATACCTTTAAAAAATATAAGGCGCGATTTGGGTTTGAAATCTACATTTTTCAGCATAAGTAAACAAGGCGACAATGTAATTTTAAAAGGTAAAGGATACGGACATGGAGTTGGGCTTAGTCAGGAAGGTGCTATTAAAATGGTGAAATACAAATATAAAGCAGAAGATATAATCCGATTTTACTATAAAGATGTCGATATTATTAATTATCAGGAAATAAAAAAAATTGAATAAAAAA
>CAZWRD010000125.1:0-1601 GCA_964636105.1 uncultured Bacteroides sp. | reverse complement strand
TTCACACCTCTCTCATAAAACATATCAATATTATAGTATTTAGAAAATTTCAAACATAAATTCTTATTCTTTAGCACCTTTACCTCTTCCTATTTTAAATTAATTGAATTGAGTAACAACAAAACTCAATTTGCAAATCTATAGAAAACAAAACGTAATAAATATTAATTTTGTAACATATACGAAACAAAATGCGTATATTTGCATAATTATAAATTATACAGAATAAAAATGAATATTTATAAAAGAGAATATTATTTGCAAAAAGTAAGACCGTTTATTGATAAACAGCTAATTAAAGTTTTTACTGGACAACGACGTGTAGGTAAAAGTTATTTGATGATGCAAATACGAGATGAAATACAGGAAAGAAAACCAGATGCAAATATTATTTACATTAATCTTGAAAAGTTAGAGTTTTCAAAAATTAAAAATTACATTCAATTAGCCGAATATATTGCTACGCATACCAAAGAAGTAAATAATTATCTTTTTATTGATGAAATTCAGGAAATAGAAGGATTTGAAAAAGTTTTGAGGAGTTTGGTTTCAGAGGCTAATTTTGATATTTATTGTACAGGAAGTAATGCCCGAATGCTATCTGGAGAATTTGCTACATATTTGAGTGGCAGACAAATAGAAATAAGAGTTCACAGTTTGTCTTACCCTGAATTTTTAGAATTTCATCAATTAACTAATAATATCAATACTTTAAATTTATATTTGCAATTCGGAGGAATGCCTTATCTTATTAATTTGCATGATGATAATGAAATAAAATCAGAGTATCTGAATAATATACTGAATACAATACTCTTTCGCGATATTGTTTCCAGATTTGATATTAGAGATATTTCATTCTTAGAAAATCTGATAAGATACATTGCAGATAATGTAGGTAGTTTGTTATCAGCAACTAATATAAGTAAATTTTTAAAATCACAAAATATCCAGAAATCAACCCAATCAATTATTAATTATATTGAATATATTGAAAACTCATTTATAATTAACAGAGTAAGAAGACTCAATTTACAAGGGAAAAAGATTATTGAATCCGGTGAAAAATTCTATTATGAAGATTTGGGAATCAGGAATCAAATTGTAGGTTATAATATTTCAGAAATTCAGAAAATAATTGAAAATGCAGTATATAATCATCTGTTATTTAAAGGATATAAGGTGTTTGTAGGAAAAATACAAAATACTGAAATTGATTTTGTTGCAGAAAAAAACGGAGAAACAGTTTATTTGCAAGTGGCATATTTATTAAAAGATGAATCAACTATTAATCGTGAATTTGGTAATTTGCTGAAAATTAATGATAATTTCCCCAAATATGTTATTTCTTATGATAGTCTCACTGCTTCTAATACTTATAAAGGTATAAAACACTTGATATTAGAGGATTTCCTATTGAATTTCTAAATTTAATATGATAAACCTTAAGTTTAAAAGATAGCCTCACTCAAAGTGAGACCATCTTTATTAAAAGACTTATTTTCCGCTTATTACTTCCACCCACATGCCCGGAATACGTGCATTTATGGAGTTGTCGTACATGGCTTCGCAATAGAGCGTTGGCAGATAAAATCTTCCCA
>CAZWRD010000124.1:0-9500 GCA_964636105.1 uncultured Bacteroides sp. | reverse complement strand
TGGATTCATGGTTTATTAAAACTACAGCTGTAAAAGACAGAATGATAGAGCTTAACAAAACCATCAATTGGAAACCTGAAGCTACCGGAACTGGAAGATTTGGCAATTGGCTCGAAAATCTGGTAGATTGGAATCTTTCTCGTTCCAGATATTGGGGAACTCCGTTACCTATTTGGGTAACTGAAGATAGGAGCGAGCAAATCTGTATTGGTTCTGTTGAGCAGTTGAGTGCTGAAATTGATAAAGCAGTTTCAAAAGGCATTATGTCAAATAATCCTTATGCTTCAATGGATTACGATAAATTTGATCTGCACCGTCCTTTTGTTGATGATATATTTCTGGTATCTTCAAAAGGAGAAAAAATGTTAAGAGAGCCTGATTTAATTGATGTTTGGTTCGATTCTGGCGCCATGCCATATGCACAAAATCATTATCCTTTTGGCCCAACGCCATTAGATGGGGCTTTCCCTGCCGATTTTATTGCAGAAGGTGTTGACCAAACCCGTGGTTGGTTTTTTACTTTGCATGCCATTGCAGTTATGTTATTCGATTCTGTTTCTTTTAAAGCAGTAGTTTCCAATGGATTGGTTTTAGATAAAAAAGGCAATAAAATGTCGAAACGACATGGAAATGCAGTTGATCCGTTTGAAACGATTGAAAAATACGGACCTGATGCTACCCGCTGGTATATGATTACCAATGCTCAGCCTTGGGATAATCTGAAATTTGATTTGGAAGGAATAGGGGAGGTGCAACGCAAATTTTTTGGAACTTTATACAATACCTATAATTTCTTTGCATTATATGCTAATATTGATGGATTTACATATAAAGAAACAGAAATACCAATTAATGAAAGACCAGAAATTGATCGCTGGATTTTATCCGAATTAAACACTTTGATAAAAAATGTAGATGAATCATATGCTGATTATGAGCCAACTAAAGCCGGCAGAATGATTCAGGATTTTGTTGATGAGTATTTGAGTAATTGGTATGTTCGTTTGTGTCGTCGTCGTTTTTGGAAAGGTGATTATACAGCTGATAAAATTTCCGCTTATCAAACATTATATCAATGCCTTGTAACAATTGCACAATTATCAAGCCCGATTGCACCATTCTTTATGGATCGCTTATTTACCGATTTGGATAATGTTACACATAGATTTAGTGTTGATTCAATTCATTTAACAGATTTTCCAAAAGTTAATGAAAATCTGATAGATAAAGACTTGGAAGAGAGAATGCAGCTGGCTCAGAAAATTTGCTCAATGGTTTTATCATTGCGTAAAAAAACCAATTTGAGAGTTCGTCAACCTTTGAATAAAATTATGTTGCCGGTAAGCGACGATAAGTTTAAAGCGCAAATACAAGCTATTGAAAATCTGATACTTTCTGAAGTTAATATCAAAGAAATAGAATATTTGAGTGAATCTGCCGGAATACTGGTAAAAAAGATAAAACCAAATTTCAAGACATTAGGTCCAAAATATGGTAAGCTAATGAAGCAAATTGCTGCTTTTGTTGAAGGTTTTTCTCAAGCAGATATTTTGGATATTGAAACCAAAGGTGCACGTAATTTTGAAGTAAATGGCGAATTGGTTGAGTTGTTACTATCTGATGTTGAAATTATTACTGAAGATATACCAGGATGGGTTGTTGCAAATTTGGGGACATTAACAGTTGCTTTAGATATTACTTTAACCGAAAGTTTAATAGAAGAGGGTTTGGCTCGTGAGCTTGTAAATCGTATTCAGAATTTGCGTAAAGAGCTTAATTTTGAGGTAACTGACAAAATTTCTGTTAAAATTGAAAAAAACAATGCAATAAGTTCAGCATTGAATAATAATTTTTCGTATATTTGTTCAGAAACTTTAACAGAAACTTTGGAGGTAGTAGATTTGATAGAAAGTATTGATAAAGTTGATGTTGACTTAACAGATGATGTTAAAATAATTATTTTGATAAGCAAGTTATAAATTTAAAAAACAATGAGTTATGGTTAAGAAAGAAAATGAAGTTGCCAAAACAAGATATTCAGATGAAGAATTACTAGAATTTAAAGGAATAATTCTTAAAAAACTGGATAAAGCACGTCAGGATTTGGAAATTCTTACCGAGGCTTTTACTACAGGAGGTGAAAACGACATTAGCGATACTTCTCCAACTTTTAAAGTTTTGGAAGAAGGTTATCAGGTTATGTCAAAAGAAGAAAATTCTAAGTTGGCTGCACGTCAAGATAAGTTTATTCAATCGCTTGAAAATGCATTGATTAGAATTGAAAATAAAACTTACGGTATTTGTCGCGAAACTGGAAAGTTGATTTCAAAAGAAAGATTGAGAATTGTGCCTCATGCTACTTTAAGTATTGATGCAAAATTGCAACAAAATAAAAAATAATAATCAGAATACCAATGTTTTGGATTCTTAAATAATAATTATAGTATAAGGAGGTAAACGCCTCCTTATACTTTTTTTGTTTAATACATACAGATGCTAAAAAAATCATTATTAATCATTTTTCTGATTCTTTTTATTGATCAGGCTTTAAAAATATGGATTAAAACCAATATGTATATCGGACAGGAATACAGTATTTTTGGTGATTGGTTTATTATTCATTTTACAGAAAACGAAGGAATGGCTTTTGGGATGAAATTTGGTGGTGAGTATGGTAAATTGATACTGAGCTTATTCCGAATTGTTGCTGTTGGTGCAATTGGGTGGTATTTATATAAATTAATTAAAGAAAATGCTGATAAATTATATATTATATGCATGTCGTTAATTTTTGCTGGAGCAGTTGGTAATATTATCGACAGTGTATTTTATGGAATAGTTTTTAGCGAAAGTTATTTTAATATTGCGCAGTTTATGCCTGCTGAAGGCGGTTATGCTGGTTTATTGCATGGGAAAGTTGTTGATATGTTTTATTTTCCTTTATTTTCTGGACATTATCCTAATTGGTTCCCAGTTTGGGGTGGTGAAGATTTTTTATTTTTTCGACCAGTTTTTAATATTGCCGATTCTGCCATCTCAATTGGAGTAGTGCTTTTAATAATTTTTCAGAAAAGATTCTTTAACAAAGAGAACGATAAAAAAGAAAATACCGATACAAAAGGGAGTGATGTGACAGCATAACAATTTTTCTTTTGCACCGGTATTTCAGACTTTTAATTTCTTATATCAATTTGATTTATAAAAGCTTAAAATCAAATCGCATCGAGTATTTTTTATCTGACTTTTGAGCGTGCTCGCACATTTTTAATGATTCTAATTGTTCTGAAACATAGTTTTTTAAATCAGGTTGATTTGAATTAATTTCCAGAATATTGATTTTTCCAGTTTTATCATAGGTAAATTGTACCAAAACAAAGCCCTCTAAATTAGATTCCTTTGCAAACTCAGGAAATTTGATAAGTGATCTGATTTCTTTCTTGAATTCACTCTGGTACTTCGTTTCATTGCTGTTAATTTCAGAATCATTTGTTGCAAACAAATTGATGTTTAATAGAATAAGCAGTGTTAGTATTGATATTTTTTTTATTGTATTCATAGTTTTTATTATTTAAAATGATTATAAATTATGCATACAAAACATTGAAAACTAAAAATTGTTGAAAAAATAGTATTAAATTTATATTAATGTATCTGAATTGAAATTTTCCTTATAATTTTGAATAAATTTTTTACACTATGGTTGATGAACTTAAATCTCAGATTCGCAGGCAAATACGAAATCTGAAAAACAATATCACTTTTGAGGAAAAGCTGTTGAGGTCGGCAAAAATTTTTGATAAACTTGAGCAAACCCCTGTTTTTAAAAATTCAAACTGTGTTTTGTTTTATTGGGCAATGCAAGATGAGGTTCAAACTCAAGATTTTATTTTGAAATATGCTGATAAAAAGCAAATTATATTACCTTCTGTTAAAAACGATATTTTGGTTTTAAAGCAGTATAAAGGTGTTGATAGCTTAATGATTGGCGAAAAATATGGAATTCAAGAACCTGATGGCGAGGATTTTACTGATTTTGATAAAATTGATTTGGCTATTATTCCTGGAATTGCTTTTGATAAAGAAAACAATCGCATGGGAAGGGGTAAAGCCTATTACGATGGTTTGTTACCCAAATTAATTGCCTACAAAATTGCAGTATGTTTTGATTTTCAGCTTATTGATGCTGTTCCAACTGATGAACATGATGTGAAAATGGATGAAATTATAACCGACTAATACAAAAAAAATGAAAAAATATCAATTAATCTTATTATCAATTCTTTCGGGCGTTTTATTATCGTTAGCCTGGCCCCTTAACGGTTTTCCTTTGCTGATTTTAATTTCGTTGACTCCTTTGTTGTTTATTGAAAATTACATTGTAAATAATCCTGATAAGTTTCATAAATTCAGTATGTTCTTTATTGCATATATAGGTTTTTTCACGTGGAACTTGTTAACTACTTATTGGATTTGGAATTCAACAGTAGTTGGAGGAATTTTAGCTCTTTTGGCTAATTCATTATTAATGACTTTGGTTTTTCATTTTTATCACTATACTCGTAAAGTAATTTTTAAACGAAAAAAAGCTTATCTTGCGCTTATTTTATATTGGATTGGGTTTGAATATTTCCATATGGATTGGGATTTGTCATGGCCTTGGCTTACTTTAGGCAATGTTTTTGCTACCTATCCAAGTTTTATTCAATGGTATGAATTTACAGGTGCTTTTGGTGGTAGTATATGGATTTTGATTTGTAATATTTTGCTTTTTGAAGTTTTTATGTTTGTAAAAAACAATAAGCATACAAAAACAATATTTAGAAAACAATTTTATAAAATAACAACTACTTATATTTTGGTTCTTTTTATTCCAATTTTTATTTCTTTGTACATGTATTCTGCTTATAAGGAAAAAGGGAAGGATGTAGAAGTTGTTGTTGTACAGCCTAATATTAATCCATATACTGAACAATATGAAATTCCGCCTATGGAAATATTGGATAAAATGATACAACTTGCTAAATCAAAACTTGATTCTAATTCGCAGTTTTTGGTTTTTCCCGAAAGTGCTTTGCAAGAAGATGTTTGGGAAGATTCTTTCGATTATTCGCAAAGTGTAAATGTATTAAGAAAATTCATTAGAGATTACCCAAATCTTTCAGTTGTGGCTGGTATTTCTTCGCAGCGTTTGCTTGCCGAAAACGAAGCTTTAACTATGGCAGCCCGACCTTTAAATGGAATGCCAGGAAGATATTATGAGCCTTTTAATACTGCATTGTTGGTTGATAATTCGGGTGTTTTGCAAAAATATCATAAATCGAAGCTAACCCCTGGTGTTGAGAAAATGCCATTTAAAAAGTTATTTAAGCCTATTGAAAAACTGGCTATTAATTTGGGAGGTACCGTTGGTAGTTTGGGTATTGACGCGGAGCGTAAAGTGTTTAAAACCAATGATAACAAAATAAGTCCTATTATTTGTTACGAATCAATATACGGTGGTTTTGTTGCGGAATTTGTTAGAAACGGTGCCGAAATTTTATTTATAATTACCAATGATGGTTGGTGGGGTAATACACCTGGCCATCGTCAGCATTTTAGCTATGCGGCTCTTAGAGCAATAGAAACGCGTAGAGACATAGCCCGTTCGGCTAATACGGGTATTTCTTGTTTTGTAAATCAGCGAGGAGATATTTTGCAACATTCTGATTATTGGAAACCAGCAGTATTAACTCAAACAATGAAAGCGAATACTGAGATTACTTTTTATGTGAAATATGGTGATTTTATTGGAAGGATTTTCTTATTTACTGGCTTATTGTTGTTGCTGTTGAGTTTTGTAAGAGCAGTTATTAAGAAATAGTTTTTTTGATATTTATCCCAAAATAATCAATAGGAGACTTAAAGAGTCGAACTATTTGATTACAATCCCGCAGTGCGAAACTCGATTATGCACTTTCAAATGAGCAATTTGGGTTTATGATAATATTACACAAATAATTGAAAAAGCCTGACAGATTTTTATTTCTGTCAGGCTTTTTTTTATTGGAAAACAAATTCCTATTGCTGAGTTTGTTCTTTCGGAATAGGAGGATTGCTGTTTATATACATTTGATAGTATTGCTCAAAAGCTTTATTGGCTTTATCGCCCAATTGTTTTTGATTTTGAGTGACTGCTATTTCTTTAATCCTATTTACAATACCCAAATTCTGTCGTTTATCCATGTCGAGTTTGTGAGTTAGACTACCCGTAAAGCGGAAATAATAAGCAAGTTCGGATACATTAATGTCGAGTAATCTGTTCATAATTTCATTGGCTTTTGCTGTTTCACCTGCTTTGTAGTAGGCTTCAGCCATTGGCATCATAAACATATTGTAAGGTACTTTGCTATCGGGTAATATTTCCATACAGCGATTAAGCACTTTTACTGCCGAATCTTTTTTGCCTTCATCCATCAATGCGTTTGCCAAACGGGCAAAAATATTGCGGAAATTCATGGTCATACGCATATTGGTTTCGTCAAGATAAACGTTTGGTTTGTTAATATTGCCCCATTTGAATTTGTTCATCAAATTATCATACATTATGGATGTGTTTACCGTTCCGGGTTGTCCATCGGTGCTATGGGCATTCATCGGTACCAGTCTATATGATAATCCTTCGAGCTGGAAGAAGTTTTCGAGACCTATATAAGCATCATTACCTGTGGTAATTGCAAAATAAATTGGACGTTTCCAATCGAAATTGGCAAGCAAATCCATTTGCATCAATTGTGCTTTCTGAACGCCATATCCACCCATTGTCCAGTTAACTGCATCTAAAATTGAATCTCTCAGGTTTGCATTAACCACACCGTTTTTGATTACAGCATCTTTGTTTACTGGTATGCTGAATTTGTCGGTTGGGAAAAAGCTCATCATTTTATTGTTCGACATCATACGGGTATTATTATTGTCGGCAACAAAATTTATGGCTTCCTTCATGTTTACATAAATACCTTGAGTATTAGCCGATTTGTCAAAAATTACATAATCACGTGTTCCTTGTATGTATTCTTCTTTGGTAAGTGAAAACGGAACTGGTTCTGAATCATATGCTTTGCGTACTGCCTGATCAATATACCAATCGGTATTTAAAAGGCTCAGATTAATAACTCTAACATCGGTACGAATGCCTTCTACTTCTTGTGCATACCATAATGGGAAAGTATCGTTATCGCCATTGGTAAACAGTATGGCATTTTTCTCGCACGAATTCAGGTAATTTTCAGCAAAATGCAGGGCGGTATATCTGTCAGAACGGTCATGATCATCCCAACCTTCGCTAGCCATAATGCCAGGTACAAAAAGCAAACAAACAACTGTTGATACGATGGCTGCCACCTTAGGATCTAATTTTTTGCTCAGGAAATCGAATATGGCATAAACGCCCAACCCAATCCAGATGGCAAAAGCATAGAACGAAGCTGCAAATGCATAATCTCTCTCGCGTGGCTGATAAGCATACTGATTGAGATAAATTACAATAGCTATACCTGTTAGGAAAAACAATAATGCCACAACCCAGCCGCTGCTGGTATCTTTATTCATTTGAAAAAATAATCCCAATAATCCCAAAATTAATGGTAACATGTAAAACTTGTTGGTTCCTTTGTTTTTCATGTGTTCAGGAATATTATCCTGTGGACCTAAACGCGCATTATCTAATAATGGGATACCACTTATCCAGTTTCCGTTTAGCACATCGCCTCTGCCTTGCAAATCGTTTTGACGACCCGCAAAATTCCACATAAAATAGCGGAAATACATATAGTTAAGTTGATATCCGAAAAAGAAAGTAAGGTTTTCGCCAAAGGTGGGTTTCATTATTATTTCTTCGCCATTACGACCATCTACTTTAACCGGAGTACCTTTGTAATTTGTCCAGCTTTTGTATGCGTTGATGTGCATTTGATCGCCATTGCTCCACATACGTGGAAAAATAGTTGTAAATCGTGGATCGTAAACTGGTTCGTTTCCTTTTTTGTCATCCGAAACTACATATTTACCAACAATTTTCAAAGCTGTATTTGCGGCATTTTGTTTCAGAAATTTTTCGGCATTGTTTCTGTCGTAGAACTTTGCAATTTCCTGTTTGCCCGATTTTACAATATAAGCTTTGGTATAAATCGGATTTCCATCTTTGTAATCAATCAAAGGTGCATTAAAATAAGGTCCTGAAAATAAAGGAGTACTTCCATACTGATCGCGTTCGAGATATGATACCAAAGCTGTGGCATTATCAGGATTGTTTTCATCAATTGGTGTGTTGGCATTAGAGCGGATAACCAATATAAAGAATGATGAATAACCAATAAGTAAGAAAACCAACGAAAGTACAATGGTGTTTAATAATACTTTATGATGTTTTTTGGCATAAGCCAGTGCCCATAAAATACCTGCTATAAGTAAACCAAAATAGATAATACTGCCCGAACCGAAAGGTAATCCGAAGGAATTTACAAAAAGTCTTTCGAACCATGCTGATATTTTGAGGATGTATGGAATAATTCCGTATAAAACCAAAGCCAGTAATATTACCGAAAATAAAGCGGAAAGGATAACGCCTTTGCGCGTTGGTTGATGTTTTTTGAAATAATAAACAAAAACAATAGCTGGTATGGCTAATAAGTTAAGTAAGTGAACACCAATAGATAAACCAACCAAATAAGCAATCAATATCAACCATCTCAAATTGTGTTTTTCGTCAGCATTTTCTTCCCATTTCAAAATAGCCCAAAAGGTGATGGCTGTATAAAATGATGAGGAAGCATAAACTTCGCCTTCCACTGCCGAAAACCAAAAAGAATCGGAAAAAGTATATGCCAAAGCACCTACCATTGCGCTACCTAAAATAGCCATAACTTTTGCATCAGTTAGTTCGCCATTGCGAATTACCATTTTTTTGCCCAATAGGGTAATGCTCCAAAACAGGAACAAAATAGTAAAACCACTAGCCAAAGCCGACATGGTATTTACCATACGAGCCACCATTGCTACATCGTTAAATGCAAACATAGAGAAAAATCGGCCGATTAACTGAAAAAAAGGTGCACCTGGTGGGTGACCAACCTGTAATTTGTAAGAAGTAGCTATGTACTCTCCGCAATCCCAAAAACTGGCTGTTGGCTCAGACGTAATAATATAAACCGCTGATGCAATTGCAAATACGAACCATCCTAAGATGTTGTTCCACTTTTTATAATTTGAAATCATAAGTGATTATTGATAAATTATTGTTTAATCTGCGAATTTATAAAAAAGTTTTTATTTAGCTGATGTTTAACTGAAAATAATCAAAAGAACTTAAAGTGATTTTTAACCCCAATTAATCAATCGGAGACTTGAAAAGTCGAACTATTTGATTTAGTTGGGGTAATCCCGATTAAGTTATTGTTTTAAATAATTGAATTACAATTCGCACATGCGGGATTCAATTGCTCATTTTCTAAACAGCAATTTGG
>CAZWRD010000123.1:3061-9714 GCA_964636105.1 uncultured Bacteroides sp. | reverse complement strand
ATCATGAGCAAAATCTTTGGTAAAAACCCAATCATCAAAAGTATTGGTATAAAACTTCTCACCAAAAAGCTCGCAAAATTTTCTAAGTTTGTTTTTTTGAATAATTACTTCGCTTGGACGAAAACTCTGAAGCAACTTATCTATATATTCTTCAGAACCTTGAGAAACATAAAATTCCCCTGTAGAAACATCCAAAAAAGAAATTCCGTTTAATTTTGCATCTAAATGAATACTCGCCAAAAAGTTGTTGACTTTATTTTCTAAAACCTTATCATTGTATGAAACACCAGGTGTAACCAATTCTGTAACTCCACGTTTTACAATGGTTTTGGTTAATTTCGGATCTTCAAGCTGATCGCAAATAGCAACCCTATAGCCAGCTTTAACCAATTTTGGCAAATAAGTATCTAATGAATGATGTGGAAATCCTGCAAGTTCAATATATGATGCTGAACCATTGGCTCTTCTAGTTAAAACTATACCTAAAATTTCGGAGGTTTTTATAGCATCTGCTCCAAACGTTTCATAAAAATCGCCTACACGAAACAACAATAATGCATCAGGATACTTTGCCTTAATGGTATTATATTGCTTCATTAACGGGGTTTCTGCAATTTCTTTTTTTTCTGCCAATGTTCTCGTTTTTTTTTACAAAAATACTAAAAGTTTATAAATGTAAAATACTTTCACTTAAACTCTCTGATATATTTACTAAAAAACTTGCAGAATGTTTATGGTATGCTGAGCTAAAAACTTAATCGCATTTCCTATAGGCAAAATATTCATATCTGTTTGTGAATCAATAATAACAATTGCAATTAAAGCAAAACTTCCGTAGCGGTAAATACTTCTTTCCGTTTCAGGATTAATTTTAAAACTTTTCAATAACAAATGTGAGCCATCAAGAGGAGGTATAGGTATCATATTAAAAATGAATAAACCATAATTTATTAAAATACTTGAAATTAAAACATTTTGAACCCATTCTAGAACAATATTTTGATTTCCAGCTGTTAACATTACTAGCAATTTCAAAGCAATTGCACTCAAGATTGCTAATAAAAAATTAGATAAAGGACCAGCAATAGCTATCAACATTTCGTCACGCCTTGGGTTTTTTAATTTTTCTGGATTAAAAACCACTGGTTTTGCCCATCCAAAACCTGCAATCAAAATAAACAAAAATCCAATCCAATCAATATGTTTTATAGGATTTAAACTTACTCTACCATCAAGATAAGCTGTATCATCTCCAAGCAAATAGGCAACTTTTGCATGCATATACTCATGAAATGTAAGCCCAATCAAAATTGCTGGTAAAGCATTTATTATCAAATCAAAACTTAAGTTTCCCATTTTCTAAAATAAAATTTATCAAAAATACAACTTATTTGTTTAATAATAAAAGTAAGTTTAAAAAACATAATTTTATTTTCATTTTACTGTTTTTAATAATTTCTACAAAAAAACCGAAAAATTATGTTAAAAATATATAAAGCAAATCACTTAAAATCAACTATTTTGCTTTGTCATTTTGAACTTACGAAGTTTATACGTAATTTTGCACCGCATTTTAAAAATCATCATGGAAAGAAAACACGATAAACGTTCTTTTGGGAAAAAGGACAGTAACAGAAAATCGGACGATTTCGTTAACTATTTAAAACCCGACAGAAAACAAAAGTTTGATAAAACCGATAAAAAAGAAAAAATCGATAAACCTTACAAACCAAAATTTGAATCCAGAGATGACAAACCTTATGGTAAATCTAAATTTGGAGAACACGGAGATAAGCCTAGATATGGAGACAATAAAGAAAAATCATATGAAAAAAAATCATATGGTGATAATGAAAAAAAATCTTCATTTCGTGATAGAAACGAAAAACCTTTTGGCAAACCAAGTTTTCGCGACAGAGATGAAAAACCTTACGGTAAACCATCATTCCGAGATAAAGATGACAAGAGTTTTTCTAAACCAAGTTTCCATAAGAAAGATGAGAAAAAAGATTACAAATCAAATGACCACAAATCAGAAAGATTTTCTGAAAAACCATTAAAAAGAATTAATCACAAACATGAAAAACCTTATAATCGCTACAAAACTGAGGTTGAAGGAATTCCTGAAGATTTAAGTCTTTCTTTCAAAAAGAAACCCAGAAAAAGACTTAATGAACTTGAACTTCCAAAACGCGACAGACCAAAACGTGGCGATGTACTTGAATTAAAGAACTTTAAAGACAGCAATCGCTATGAAGAAGGCAAACCAATTCGATTGAACAAATACATTGCAAATGCTGGAATTTGTTCTCGCCGCGAAGCTGATGACTTAATCTCAAGTGGAGTTGTTTCAATTAATGGTGTGGTAATTACCGAAATGGGCACTAAAGTTAACCCTGGTGATGTGGTTCAATATGATGGATCTACATTGGTAAGTGAAAGAAAAAGATATGTATTGCTCAATAAGCCAAAAGGTTATATAACTACCACTGACGATCCACAGGAAAGAAGAACTGTAATGGCATTGGTTAAAGATGCTTGTAGAGAAAGAATATATCCCGTTGGTCGCTTAGATAGAAATACCAGTGGTTTGCTTCTTTTTACGAACGATGGAGATATGGCAAAAAAACTAACACATCCCAAACATGGTGCTCGTAAAATTTATCATGTTGAACTAGATCGTCCGCTAACCAAAGCTGATATGGATGCTATTTATTCAGGTGTTGAATTGGAAGATGGTATAGTGTATGTTGACGAAATTGCTTATATTGAAGGTGCTGCTACAAAAAAAGAAATTGGCGTTGAAATTCATTCAGGCAAAAACAGAGTGATTCGCCGTATTTTCGAATCTCTTAATTACGAAGTAGTTAAACTTGATAGAGTAATGTTTGCTGACTTAACAAAAAAAGACATTTCTAGAGGAATGTGGCGATTTTTAACCGACAGAGAAGTAGGCTTTTTGAAAATGATGAAATAAAACAATTCTCAACTTACAAAGCTTTACAATATAATTTTTCTTTTTAAGTTATTATTGTCAAAAGTTTTTAATATACATGGCTGAGAACAAAATCAATAATAGAGCAAAAAAATTAATTATCAGGATACTTTGGGGTTTCCTGATTTTTTTATTATTATTGGTTATCAATGGCTTCCTAATTATTTATTACAATCAGGAAAATATTAAAAACATCTTCATTAAAGAGTTAAACAAATCTTTGCAAAGCGAAATCTCTGTAAAAGATATTGAGTTTTCTGTATTCAAAAAATTCCCAAAAGCTTCTCTTTGTTTTAATGATATAGTTGCAAAAGATGCTGTTAAAGAAAGCAAAAAAGACACTTTATTAACTGCTGAAAACATTTTTCTTGAATTTGACATTTGGGATTTATATTACAAAACATACAATATCAAAAATATAGAAATAAATAATGCCAAATTATTCTTAAAAACTGATAAAAACGGTACTGATAATTTTCATTTCTGGAAAAAAGGAAACCAATCAAACGCAAGCAATTTTAACTTTAGTCTGAAAAAGATTTTATTACAAAATGTCGAAATCATTTATCTAAATAAAGCAGCACAACAATTCTACATTTTTGATATCGAAAAAGCAAATGCTAAAGGAGATTTCTCAAATCAATTACAAAACATAAAATTAAAAGCGAATCTTATTGTAAAGCATTCTCAATCAGGCGAAATAATTTACTTAAAAAATGCCAAAACAAAAATTAATACAAATCTGATTATAAATACATCAACCGAAAATATAAATCTTGAAAAGGGTGATTTACAAATTAATAATCTTGATTTTTCATTAATGGGTTCAGTTTCCTATAAAGTTACACAAAAAACACTAAATCTGACAATTAAGGGAAAAAACATTTCTTTACATAACTTAATAAATGAACTTCCTGCTAAACAAAAATCTCTGTTTGAGAACTACGAAAGCAAAGGGATTATTGACATTACAGTTGATATAAAAGGACCTTATGGCTCGTATTATATTCCATTAATTAATGCTGATTTCAACTTTCGCAACGGCGAAATCACCCAAAAACAAACAGAACTTACTTTAAAAAATGTAAAATTCATAGGAAATTATACCAATAATTCAAGTATTGATATTCAGAACCATATACTTAAAATTGAAAATTTTAGTTGCAATCTGAAAAAAAGCAATATTTCAGGAAATTTCACACTAAATGATTTTAAAAACCCTTATATCAATTGTGTAGCCAATGCTAATCTGAATCTTGATGAAATCAATCTCTTTTTTAAGAATGAAAAAATAAATTCAATACAAGGTTCTTTAATATTTAATCTGAACTTTAGAGGCAAAATAAATAAACAAGCTATTAATATTCATAACTTTATAAATAGCCAAACTACAGGACAGGCAAGTTTAAATAATATCAGATTTAGTTTAAAAAATGATGCCAGAGATTATCAGATTTCACAAGGAGATTTGCAATTCACAAATAATGATGTCGTTATAAATAATCTAACAGGACGAATTTCAGGAAGTGACTTTAATTTGAAGGGATATTTTAATAATGTGATACCCTTTATTTTCATTGAAAATCAAAAGATTGAAGTTAACGCAGACTTGTTTTCAGAAAATATAAATCTGGACGAAATTATTGGTTCAAAAAATTATTCTAACTCAAAAAGCAAATTACAGTTTAGTGATAATTATAATTTTAACCTCAATCTGAATGTTAACAATATCAATTTCAGGAACTTTAATGCAAAAAATTTGAAAGGAAATATTAAATTTACGAATCCTCATCTCAAAGCAGAAAATTTGAGTATGAAAAGTTTAAACGGTGATTTAAAAGGGAGTTTGCTTATTGACAATTCTAAACCAACTATATACAAAATAAACTGTGAGGTTTTAACTCAAAAAGTTGATGCCCGTCAACTATTTGAAGTTTTTGAAAATTTTGGACAAAAAAGCTTGACAGACAAAAATATTAATGGAAATCTGGATTCTAAAATTCAATTTTCAGCTAATTTTGATCCCTATTTGCAAATAGATAAAAAATCGGTTTGGGCAATTTTAGATTTAAAAATTGATAATGGCAAACTTATTAATTATCAGCCAATGATGAAACTTTCCAAATTTTTAAATGAAGATGATTTAAAAGAAATAAAATTCAGTTCGTTGCAAAATCAGATTTTAATAAAAAATGAGCTCATCAGTATTCCAAATATGGAAATTAAAACCAATGCATTGAATCTGAATATTTCTGGCGAACATAAATTTAATAATGAGATAAATTACCGTCTAAATTTATTACTTTCGGAATTAAGTTCAAAAAAACGAAAAGCCAGAAAACAAAAACAAGCATTAGCTACACAAGAATTTGGCATTGAAGAAGATGACGGTTTGGGAAGAACCAAGTTGTTTTTGAAAGTAAGCGGTACTATTGATAATCCAATCTTTAAATATGATAGCAAAAGCCTGAAAGACAAATTAATTCAGGACTTTAGAAAAGAAAAAGAAAATCTGCAAAAAATACTAAAAGAAGAATTCAGATGGCTTAAAAAAGACAGTGCAGATGTAATTCAGGAACAACGATTTAAAATTCAGGAACAAGGTAAATATGTAATTGACTGGGAGGAAGAAAGAACAGTTAAGCCATTAAAAACCAGCGAAAAAGATTCAATTCCAAAATCAGGCATCAAAATAAAGTGGGAAGAAGATTAATTGAAATTTTTATTTCTTACACAAACTTCTCAATTCCTCAATATTGCCGTTAAATACATTAAAATCAACATCGCCCTTAATGCCATTTACTTTTCCTTTGTCATTATGTTGCCAAAAATGCCACTTTTGACTCAAACTTACTTTTTTTTCGTAATAATGAGCTATCCACAACGGATATGATTCAAAACCATTGTTTACCAGATATTTATTATAGAAATCAATATTTGTATAAATTATCGGTCTTATTTGATAATGATTTTCAATAATTTTCAACCAATTTTTTAAGCCTTTGATTGTATTGTTGATATGAATTCCTGAGGCTAAAGTTTCAATATCCAAAACTGGTGGCAAATCACCTTTTACAAGGTTTACACTATTGATAAAATTTTCAGCTTGTAGTTTTGAATTTACTTGAGGCCGATAAAAATGATATGCACCTCTGATTAATTGATTCTTTCTAGCATTTTCCCAATTTATATCAAAATAGCGGTCGATACGAGTTTTTCCTTCTGTAGCTTTTATAAATGCAAAACTAATTTTAACACTATCAACTTTCATTTTTTTCACCTCTTTCCAATCGATATAGTTCTGATAACGTGAAATATCAATACCGTGAACAGTATATCTTGATGGAATTGGTATTCCAAAATTCTTTAAATTCTTGCTCTGATCTATATCATCATTCCCAGAGAAAAAATTTGATATCTGATAATAGGTCTTAAGAAAAAATCGGCTAAACTCATCATGAAAAAGAATAGCAAAACTTATTAAAATACATGATAAAATTGCAATTACTATTTTTTTTGAAGCAGTTTTTTTCTTAAACATCAGGAAAACAGAAGTTAAATTTAATACTTTGGATTTTTTTGATTTATGTAAAATTAAAAAAAAACACAATATGATTTCGTAAAAAAAATAAACAAAGGAAATTTTACTAAATTTATA
>CAZWRD010000123.1:0-2961 GCA_964636105.1 uncultured Bacteroides sp. | reverse complement strand
TATATAAAACCATAGATTTCAGTATTTTTGCAATATAAATTATAATCGTATTTTAATGAAAAAGAAATTAATCTGCCTTAGCTCAGCTATTATGCTGTTGTTTAGCACATTATCGGCAAAAGCTGACGAAGGAATGTGGATTCCTATGTTATTGGGACAATTAAATCAGAAAGATATGCAGAATCTGGGAATGAAGATAACAGCAGAAGATATTTATAGTATCAATCATTCTAGTTTGAAAGACGCAATATTATTATTTGGTGGTGGATGTACTGCCGAAATAGTAAGTAATCAAGGACTTATATTAACAAATCATCATTGTGGTTATAGTAATATTCAATCACACAGCTCTTTAGATCATGATTATCTTACTAATGGATTTTGGGCAAAAAATTTCAATGAAGAGCTTACCAATCCTGGATTAACAGCCACATTATTAATCAGAATGGAAGATGTTACAACAAAAGTTCTGGCAGCTGTTAATAAATCTATGAACGAAATACAACGAGAAGAAGCAATTGAGAAAATTTGCAAAACAATTGAAAAAGAAGCTGTTGCAGGCACTCATTACAAAGCAAGCATCAAACCTTTTTATTATGGAAATCAATATTATTTATTTGTAACAGAAGTTTTTAAAGACATTCGTTTGGTTGGTGCTCCTCCCTCCAATATTGGCAAATTTGGTGGTGACACTGACAATTGGATGTGGCCACGACATACTGGCGACTTTTCTGTTTTTAGAATTTATGTTGGAAAAGATAACAAACCAGCCGAATATTCTGCGGATAATGTGCCATATCAACCTAAAAAACACCTAGAAATATCTTTGAAAGGTGCCGAAAAAAATGATTTTACCTTTGTTTTTGGTTATCCTGGCAGAACTCAACAATACCTCACTTCTTACGCAGTTGATTTATTGTCAAATTATGACAATCCTGCAAGAATAAAAATGCGTGATAAACGTTTGGAAATTATTGGTAACGACATTAATAGCGATAAATTAATTCGAATTCAATATTCTGCCAAATATGCCAGTATTGCTAATGGTTGGAAAAAATGGATAGGCGAAAACCGCGGGATTAATCGTTTACAAGCTATTAGCAAAAAACAAATTCTTGAAAAACAATTTCAGGAATTGATTGAAAAAGATGAAAACCGAAAGAAAGAATATGGTGGATTATTAGCAGAATTTGATAGAACTTACAAAGAACTAAAACCTTATACCATGGGACAAGTTTATTTTTCGGAAGCAGGATTGGCTCCTGAAATTATCCGCTTTGCATGGGGTTTTAAAAAATTAGTTGACCAAAGTACAGATAAAAAAATAAAACCAGAAGATATTCAGAATCTGGCTGATCAGTATAAAAAAGGTTTAGCGGGTTATTTTAAAAACTATAACGTAAATACCGATAAAAAAATATTCGCTGAATTAATGAAAATTTATTTTGAAGATTGCGACAAAACATTTCAACCAAAAGAATTTGAACAAATTACAGCGAAATACAAAAACGATTTCAAAAAATTTGCCGAAGATGTTTATGCTAAATCGTATTTTTCATCAATTGAAAAAATTACAGATTTTCTGAATAATTACAAAGCAAAAGATTACAAAAAACTCGAAAAAGATCCAGCCTATAATCTGGCAATAAGTATTTATACAAATTATATTAATAATATTCAGGATAAATTGCTTAGTTTATCAGACAAGACAGATAGTTTGTATAGGGTATATGTGAAAGCAATGATGGAAATACAACCAGAAAAAAGATTTTACCCTGATGCAAACTCAACATTACGTGTAACTTACGGAAAAGTAAACGATTATTTTCCACGTGATGCGGTTCATTATACACATTACACAACAATTGAAGGTATTATGCAAAAAGAAGATCCTAATATTTATGATTATGTTGTTGAACCCAAATTAAAATCGCTTTACAAATCAAAAGATTATGGTCGTTATGCAAATAAATTGGGCGAAATGCCAGTTGCTTTTATTGGTACCAATCACACAACAGGTGGTAATTCGGGAAGCCCAGTTTTAAATGCGAATGGACAACTAATTGGTATTAACTTCGATCGCAATTGGGAAGGAACTATGAGCGATGTGATTTACGATCCAGATCAATGCAGAAATATTACACTTGATATTCGTTACTGTTTGTTTATTATAGATAAATTTGCTGGAGCAGAAAATCTGATTAAAGAAATGACTATTAAAGATTAAACAATATCACTAAAGAGCATATTTGTTTGTTTTTCAGCCAAATATGCTCAATTTAAAAAAACATAATACAAATTAAATGTTCAAAATAAAAAATATTCAAAACTATATAAAATCATTTTTTCTTTTACTCCTTAGTGTTGTACTTTTAAATAATAGTATTTTTGCTCAAATCCCTTCTGGATATTATAATACTGCCAATGGATTGAGCGGTTTACAATTAAAAACTGCACTGTATAATATCATTAAAGACCATACTTCTATTTCTTACAATAGTCTCTATACAAGTTATCAAACGACAGATAATTTGCCAACAAATAAAGTTTGGGATATGTATTCTTTAAAAGCTGATGGCACAGCAAATTACTTTTTTACTCATACAAGTGCAAATCAATACGGATCATATAATGGAGAAGGCGATTGTTATAACAGAGAGCATTCAACTCCATCAAGCTGGTTTAATGATGCTACACCAATGTACACAGATTTGTTTAACGTTTATCCTACTGATGGTTATGTTAACAACAGACGTTCAAATTATCCGTTGGCAAATGTTGGAAGTGTAACATGGACATCATCAAATGGAACCAAATTAGGAAGTTGCAGTGTTATCGGATATACAGGAATTGTATTTGAGCCAATTGACACTTATAAGGGAGATTTTGCCCGTACTTTTTTTTATATGGCAACCAGATATGAAAATTTAGTTGCAAACTGGCCTTCAAATTCAACACAAT
>CAZWRD010000122.1:0-9728 GCA_964636105.1 uncultured Bacteroides sp. | reverse complement strand
GTTTGTTCAATTGAATCCAGAAAGGCTTTATGAAATCTGATAATATTTTTTGCAGCAGGATTTGCTTTTTTTAATCTCAATGATTCACTCCTCAGATAATCCATCATTGGAGGAATATCCACTTCCATTGGGCAGCGGCTGATGCACATCTCGCAAGTTAAGCAATACCAAATACTTTTCGAACGAAGAACTTCTTCTTCATGCTCAGGTAAACCAGTTTGAAGTTTTCGTATTAACAGGCTCGGTGGAAAATCCATATCCGAAGAAACCGGACAACCAGCAGAACATTTTCCGCATTGATAACATCTGGATAAAGAAACACCTGTATTTTGTTTGATTTTCCCAGATAATGAGTTGTCAACTAGATGATTATGACTATCTGACATTTTTTATTAATTTTTTACAATATTAGTGTTTTTTTATTAACAACAGAAATTTTTATACAATATAAAATAATTCTAAATAACAAGCAAATTAAAACACAATAGCCTGATTATAATAAAAATAACCAGGCTATTGCGATAACTTATTAAATTTTATTTCATTCCTTTTATTGCTTCCAGTGCTTTTTTGTCAGCAGGGTCAATAGCTAATATTTTATTCCAATATGTTTTAGAGAGTTCAGTTTCCTTTTTCAGGTAATAAAAATAACCTAAATATTGATACGACTCGAGTAACTCTTTTTTATTTTTATCTGGTGTAGTTTCTAAAATTGAGATAACCTTTTCATACCAAGGTTTTGCAATACCGGTTTCTGTTTCTGGGTCAAGTAATGCATTTACTCTGGCTTTCCAGAAATATCCGAGATAAGAATTAGGTGATAATTCTGTAACTTTTGTAAATGAAGAATCTGCTTTTTGCAAGTATTGATATTTTTTGCTTGAATCTGATGCATTTACAAATGAACCACCATAAAAATATGAACTTTTGCCTAACAAAAAATATTCAGATGAAAAAGGATTTGCTTTTGAATAAATTAGTGTTTCATAAGCAATTACAGATTTATCGAACTTTTTCAATTTGTCATAAGATGTTCCAATATTTTCATATAATGACTTTTTTGTACTATCCATGCTGATTGTTTTCTCAAAAGCAATAATTGCCAATGAATCCTGATTATTTTTACTTAATATTTTCCCATAATACTCATAATCAGTAGCAATATATTTAGTTTCATTTGTGGTTTTAAAATAATCATTTATTGAAACCAAGCTTTTGCTAAAGTCTTTTGTTTCAAAAAGATTATATGCATTTAATCTTTTCATTACAAAGTTTTTAGAGTCAATTTGTAATGCATTGCTTGTTTCTGTTAAAGATTTGGCATATTCTTTATTGAAAAACAATATAGTAGCATATCTGATATGGTCATTCAAATCAGGTTCAGTAAGTTGAATATATTTTGAAAATGCTTCGCTTGCTTTTTGATAATAACCATAGGAATAGTATAGTTCAGCCAAATCTCGCCAAACAGGAATATAAGCAGAATCAACTTTAAGTGCATTTTCAAATGCTTTTACACTTTCGTCGTAATTTCGGGCTGTAATGTAAATTTTACCTAATTTATAATAGGCTTCCACACAGTTTTTGTCATAGTAAAATGCACGTTCATAATCATTAGCAGCATCACCTAAATTTGCTTTCATACTATTCATATCTCCTGAAACGATATGAATTACCGGTTTTGTTTTGTCAATTTCCTTAGCTTTTTCAAGATTTTCGATTGCCAATTCAAAATGTTTGTTTTTTGAACTAATACATGCATCTGCAATTGCAGCCAATACTTTTATATCTTTATATTTTGACAAAGCTTTTATTCTATCTATTATTTTTTTTGCTTCGTCAGGGTTTGATTTATCAAAAAGAATTTTTGCTATTCCAATGTTGCAGTAATAATCATTCGGATCAATGCTGATTCCCTTTAAAAAGAAAAAATGTGCAGAATCTGAATTTTCCAGATTATAATAGGTTTCACCCAATAAATATAAAACCTTTACATTATTTGGGTTTGCTTTCAACTGATTTGTAAAATAAGCTTTTGCAGTTTTAAACTGATTCATTTTCAGCAATTTTTCACCATAGGTTTCCTGTGAAAATAAATTTCCGGCACTTAATACAAAAAGCAATAAAATGCTTAAAAATGAAAATCTTACTAATTTTTGATTGTAGTTCATAAAATGTATTTTTTTAATTAAAAATCATCATTTACTTTAATAATTCTGATTGGTTGGGTAGCTGGTAAAATACCTGATTTCAGGATAATACGCTGACCTCTTTCACTTGCAACAAATGAGGTAAATCCTGAAGCAAGTCCCGTACGTGGTTCTGAATTAATAATATAAATATCTCTTTTTAAAGGATATTGCTTTGTTGCAATATAAGCCTGATAAGGCTGAAAACTGTTTTCGTAAGTTGGTTTAGCTTCTTTGCTGACTGCCATTACTTTTATTTTTTTCATAAAACTCATTGAAGTAGTGTCATCTCTGTCACTAACCCAGCTAATACCAATAATCCCGATTGCATTTTTTGTTTTTGATACAAAATCAATCACATCTGAATTATTTTTCATTGCAGTTAAATTATCAGAAAGCTTTTCTCCATTACAGACACTGTCAATCATGTATCTTATTGTTCCTGAGTTAGGATTATCGAAAACAAATTTTATATCTTCAAGTTTTGAATGAGAATAAAGTTGTTTCCAATTTGTAACTTTTCCAGTTAATATCTGCTTCAGCATATCTACTGAAATTAAAGTATCTTTATTTTCAGGATTTACTATAATGGCAATGGCATCAGTAGCAATTTTAATTTCTTTCGGAAAGAATTTCTTACTTTCAAAAAAATCTTTTTCCTGTGTAGTAAGTTTTCGTGAACTGATAATTAACCTAACGCTATCTTTTATTAATAGGTTAAAAGCATCAATTTCAGAATTATAACTTGGTTTTATAGATGCATAATTATAAATCCCTTCAAACACATCAATTTCTGCCTGAGCAATAGATTTAAAAGTTTCATCAACAGAAATTGTTATTGAACCGGTAGTTGGTGTATCATTATATTCAGTATTTGAATTACAAGAATAAAGAAAAATACCAAATAAAATAATTGCAAAATTAGCTATAACTAAAAATTTATTATTCTTCATTATCAGATTCTTTATTTGATTTATAAATACGATAAGCTCTGAATAAACCATATGCCAGCAGCATCCCGCCCACTGAGTATCTTTGTATAGGCATCAGTGTGGCGGTGAATGTGCTGGTTAGCAACAAAATTGATGAAAAAATTAAATAAAAGAATACCATCACATAAGCAAATATTTTCATAAACTTACGTAACGTATTCTTCCACTTATCTTTGATTTCTTTTTGCATAATTTATTATTGCAATGTAAATTTAATTGGCATATTAAACTGAACTCTAACAGCTTGTCCGTTTTGTTTCCCCGGTTTCCAGTCTGGCATTTGTTTAATCACTCTGATTGCTTCTTCATCGCAGCCGCCACCAATACCACGTAATACTTTTACACTTGATATTTTCCCAGACTTTTCTACAACAAAAGTAACATAAACAGTACCTTCAATACCTGACTCTCTTGCCATTTGCGGAAATTTAATATTTTCACGCAAGAACTTTACTCGAGATTCATCACCTCCCGGAAAATCTGGTGGCTGCTCAACCACAGTAAAAGGTTTTTCAACTTCTTCCGAAGCAATTTCCTGATTTTTATTTAGTTCAGAAACATCAACTCCATTTTCTTCATCAGTACCTTTAACATCGGCAACTGAAATATTAAGATTGGATTTTGTTAATTCCTCCTGTGATTTTGGCATATCTTCATCACTAACTTCATCATCAGGCTTAATAACCGGTGGAACGAATTTAATAGAACTTTTCAAAGGAGGTGGAGGTGGCTCATCAATCACTTTGTCCTCTTCTTTCTTTTTGTTATTTTCCATTTTTACATTAGCCAGACTGGTAACTTCAACCATTTTTTCTTTCCTTTCTGGCAAAATGGTTTTTAAAATTACAGGCGAACTAACTGCTAATGTGAAAAATACAACAGCAATAATTATTGATCTCAAATGTCTTTTGGATGATTCTTTTCTGAGTACATATGCACCATACTCGCGGTTTCTATCTTCAAAAACCATATCACACCATTCATCTGAATAGATATTTACTTTTTCTGACATATTGATAGTTTTTTAGATATTTGATTTTTTCACCAGATCCAAATCATAAGGAGTGATATCAACAATAGCAAACCTTCCTATATTACATATTTGCATTTCATCAAGAATATCAACCAGATTACGGTATGATGATTCGTCAGTAGCTTTAATCAGGATAACAGGAGCTGTTTTATCAGATCTTGCTTCAGAAGTTTTCTTTTTGAAATCTTCTTCTTTTATTTTATTCTGAGCTTTTTGATTTTTCAATTCGGCAATTTTCTGCATTACTTCTGCATTACGCATTAATAATACTTTTCTGATACCATCGTTTGAAAAATTTGTAGCTTCTACTTTCGGATCAATATTATTTTCGCGGGTTCCGAAATAATAAAATACTTTATTATCTTTACCCAAAATAATAGTAATTGCTTTAGAAGCTTTTATTTTTGTTTGCTCTTCTTCAGTAACTTTGTCTTTTGAAGGCATGCTGATTTCCATGGTTTGTGGTTTTAACATGGTGGTTGTCAGCATAAAAAAGGTGATAAGAAGAAAACCAAGGTCAACCATCGGAGTAAAGTCAACACGGGTTGACATTTTCTTCGATTTCCCTTTCTGTTTACCACCTTTCCCTTCGGTATTTACTTCAGCCATTTTTTTTAAATTTAAATGTTTATAAATTTTCAGGTGCTTCTTCTAAGCTGGTAATCAGATTATACCTGTTTTCATCCAATTCCTGTAATGTATTCATTACATTTTTAATTTTCGGATAAGGTGTGCTCTGATCAGCTTTTATTGCAATTTTTAAATCAGGGTTAACCTGTCTGGCAGCTTTTACCCAATCTTTAAACTGATTATCAAGAGAATCACTTGGTATTCCCAATGCATTTTCCTTTGAATCACGGTCGCTTGAACTTAATGATAAAAAGGCTTTCATTTTTTCGACAGGAATACCAAAAGAAGTAACCAAACTAAATTGATGTTTTTCTTCAGCAGTAAAATTTAATTTATAAGCTTCTCCAATCTTTTCAAGCAAACTGATTCTTTTTTCCTGTCCATCAATTCCGAAAAAAACTTTTCCTTCTTTGTCAACAACAATTTTCATAATGTTAACTTCAGGAATTTTAATCTCAGAAATAGACGAAGGTGTATCAACCTGAATTGCTTCCTTTGCTGTAAAATTGGATGTAAGCATAAAAAAAGTAAGCAAGAGGAAGGCTACATCGCACATGGCGGTCATGTCAACCCAGGTACTTTTACGCTTTACTTTAACTTTTGGCATAATATTAATTTATTAAATTTAATATATTAATGATTTGCAGCATAAGTTTGTACAATACTAAAACCAGCTTCGTCTATGCTATGGGTTAGTTTATCAATTTGAGTTGTGAATACATTGTAACTGATAATTGCAATAGCAGCAGTACCAATACCAAAAGCAGTATTAATCAAAGCTTCGGAAATACCATTTGCCAAAGCAACTGAATCAGGAGAACCTGCATTAGCCAAAGCTGCAAAAGCTCTAATCATCCCAATAACAGTTCCTAACAATCCCATCAAAGTAGCTACAGATGAAATAGTTGCTAAAATAACTAAATTTTGTTCCAAACTTGGTAACTCCATAGAAGTTGCTTCTTCTATTTCTTTTTGAATTGAAACCAATTTCTGATCTTTATTCATGGTTTGATCATTTTCAACCGCTTTGTATCTCATTAAAACTGAATATACAACATTTGCAACACTACCTCTTTGTTTGTCGCATTCAGCCAATGCTGATTGTAAATCGTTTTTAGAAACAAAGGCTTTGATTTTTTTTACAAAAGCAATTACTGAACCTTTTCCTTTGGCTTTGGTAATTGTAAATAATCTTTCGATACTAAAAGTAAGTACAATTATTAATAAAGCCATCAGGATAGGAACAATAAATCCCCCTTTATAAATAACACCTAAGTAATTACCTGGTAATGGTGCATTTGCATTATCACCACCTTGAAAATTCATTCCATTGCCTAAAATAAATACATAAATACCAATGGCTATTAATACTGCTGTTGGAATTACTATAGCAGAAAACCAAGACTTTAAATTGTTTGATAATTCATCATTCTTTTTCATTTTGTTGATAAATTTAATTGTTAATAAAAAATTTAATTAATTATAAAAAGTGTGTATAATTTCTGATGTAAATATATTATTTACAAGATGATATAATGACTATAATAAATTATAATCAAAATTAGAATAGAAATAAATTTGAATAAATCAGATCTGAATTTGTCTGAATAATATGGTATTGTCATCGGTGACAATAAAATCTTTCATATTCCAATCTGGAATAATAACTGAAGTATAAGCTTTAAGACAAAGCTTATTTAATGATATAAACCCATTAAGTTGAAACCCTAATTTGTTTTTAAGGTCATTTTCCCTAAGTTCTGACAAGAAACTACTGAATGTGTAGTTTAGTTCAATAAAAGGTTTTTCAATTGAATTGCCTTCAGAAATTTTATTTAAATTATCATCTTCTGGTATCGAATTAAGTGATATTTGAAGATTTTTTTCAACTTTTTGAGAGTTTATTGAAATAATACTTTTATTTATAAAAGATATTGATTCCATGTATTTATTATTTGCAATATTATTACAATTGGCTAAACTACTGTCAACCATTGCAATGCTTGCAAATATAAATAAAACTGGAAGAATAAAACTTTTAACTTTGCACATAAAAATATTACTTCTAAATTTTTTGCAAATGTATAAAATTTTTAATTCCAAAAACAAGTTTAAAAAATAATTAATGTATAAATCAGTTAATGGTAGTTTTTTGCAAGTTAATGGTAAAATATTTGGTAAATAAACTGTTATAAATATCTTATATTCATTTAAAATTATCGTTTTTACTATGGTTTTCAAAATTATAAACCATTGAAACAAAATTTTGGTTTTTTCAGATCGATTTTTCATAAGGAAAGTGTATTTATAATTTATAAAATTACTTCAATTTGATAAGGGAAAAAACACCTAAACAGTTAAAGGTGGTGATAACTAAGTTTGAGGTGGGTTTTTACAAGTTAATGTGAAATTTATGCATCTGATTTTTTCACTTCAAAATAGAAAGTTCAATTTATATTAAAATATATTCTGAAATTATAGTTTGCATAAAATATATTTTTATACTTTTGCAAAATGCAAAAATCAACAAAATATTTTGGTGTTTTATTTGCTGTTTTTATTATCATAAACAGCATTGGCAGAACCTATTATTATGATTTTATTCGCGTAAGTGATGTTGTTGTTAACGAAAATAATATTTTTTATTTCTCACAGGATAACATCAATAGTTTCTATTTTTTGCATAAATTGGGTGATAAATCAAACAATTTCACCAATAATCTCCCAAGTTATATTTTAAAAAA
Source organism: uncultured Bacteroides sp. (assembly GCA_964636105.1). Taxonomy (GTDB): domain Bacteria; phylum Bacteroidota; class Bacteroidia; order Bacteroidales; family JACABE01; genus JACABE01. The sequence goes on along the minus strand of CAZWRD010000122.1, from coordinate 2,140 downwards.
CATAAAATCTTCCTTTGAGAAATTTTCTTTCGTCGAAATTTTCTATCCATGTTTATATAATTATTACTCATCATTACCCGAAATATTACAATATAGTATTTCGGTTAAAGTAATCATTTATCCTTTTCATTCATTTGGCTAAAAGTATATTTAATTAATTATAAGAATTATATATCATTAATTTGATATTTTTTTAATTAACAGATTACTTATTTAATAACAATAGAAATGGATTCAGGATCATTAATAACTGGATTAGTAATATTGGCACTTTTTGTATTGCCAATTATTATCCTTAGCAAAAAAAGCAAAAAAAGTTAGTATATTAAAGTCAAAGTTGTCTGAATATTATTTTGTTTAATTTATTTTATTCAGACAACTTTTATAAATACAAAATTAATACTGAGCAATGTATTGATTTTGTTTTTAGTCATTTATCATTTGAAAATCAAATCATAAAAATCTATATAATACCAAATTTATTTTAATCACATTTTTAAAATTTACAAAATGCTTAGTATTTTATTGAATGTTGCCTATTTAATGGCAATAACAATTATTATCAGTTTTTTTGTTGCTTTTCTTATTAAATTAATTGTATTAGCAATAAATTTTCAAACAAGTTTAAATAAGTATGATCATAATTACATCAAAGAAGTTTCGAGGGCAAGAAACATCAAAAAGATCAGAGTAAGAAGATTATACAGAGAAACTTGTAATTCGAACGAGATTATTAGAAATCGCTACGGAATGAATTATAATGATTCATTGGGGACAAAAACAAACAACAGTACTAACGAATTAGTTGAACATTATTATGGGAAATAATTTTTTGAACCTTTTTCAAGGTATTGCCACATTGGTTGCCTCGGATACTACTATTTTGTTAGCCCGAATCGGATTAATTCTTTTGGGTTTATTACTTGTTTATTTGGGTAAAAAAGAAATTTTAGAACCTCTATTGATGATTCCGATGGGCTTAGGTATGGCTACTATCAATGCTGGTATTATGTTTATGCCTGGTGGCGAACAAGGTAATTTATTTGTTGATCCATTAATTACCAATCCCAATCAATTAATGGATGTTTTGCAGATAAACTGGTTACAGCCCATTTATACATTTACATTTAGTAATGGCTTAATAGCCTGTTTTGTTTTTATGGGAATCGGAGTGTTGCTCGATGTAAGTTTTCTATTGCAACGTCCTTATGTAAGCATGTTTTTGGCATTGTTCGGCGAATTGGGTACTTTTTTAACGATACCTATTGCAATGGCATTTGGCTTTTCGGCTAACGATGCGGCTTCGGTAGCTATGGTGGGCGGTGCCGATGGTCCAATGGTTTTATTTACATCTTTAAGTTTATCTAAAGATTTATTTGTCCCCATTACAGTAGTGGCCTATTTATATTTGGGGCTTACTTATGGAGGATATCCATATCTGATAAAACTGATGGTTCCAAAGCGATTGAGAGCAATAAAAATGGAGCCTGAAAAAAACGTTAAACCTGTAAGTTCTAATCAGAAGCTTGCGTTTGCTGTAATAATTTGTGTAATTCTGAGTTTATTGTTTCCTGTAGCTTCTCCTTTATTCTTCTCTTTGTTTATAGGGGTAGCAGTCAGAGAATCTGGTTTAACACATATTATTGATTTTATTAGTGGTCCGTTATTATATGGTTCTACTTTTTTCCTTGGGTTATTATTAGGGATATTGTGTGAAGCTCATCTGATATTAAATCCTAAAATATTAATGCTTCTGGTATTGGGTATTGTTGCACTTTTATTGTCAGGTATAGGTGGAATTTTAGGTGGATACGCAATGTATTTTATTACTGGAAAGAAGTTTAATCCGGTAATTGGTATTGCAGCTGTAAGTTGTGTGCCTACTACAGCCAAAGTTGCTCAAAAATCGGTAAGAGAAGCAAATCCAAGTTCTATCATTTTGCCTCATGCTTTGGGTGCAAATATATGCGGTGTAATTACTACTGCCATTATTGCAGGTATTTATATTACTTTGATTCCGATTTTATTTAAATAAAAAAACAGAATCTGATATTAGAAAAAGCTTTGTTTTCATGAATACTTCTGAAAACAAAGCTTTTTTATCCCAAATTGCTCATTAGAAAATGAGCAATCGAATAAG